>NZ_PDGU01000007.1:0-235303 GCF_014334955.1 Corynebacterium sp. LK33
TATTTTGCACCATAAATGAGCCAAAAAGAGCCACATATTGCCTGCTGAATCCTGCGTTAACACCTGGGCGAATCTGTTTTTGGGCATAAGAAAACCCCGCCACTACCGATTGAGTGAACGGGGCAGTGCCATGGCGGGGACTCGCACCCCGCGAATGTGGCTACTCCATGGCTTTTGAGTCCGATGATTTCAACAGGCGAGCATACGCTCTGAAAACTTCTTCATCGCCATCGGAGTACTCGGAAATCCCGCTCAACAAAGCTTGCCGCTGCTCTTCTGTGATGGAGACTCGAAACTCAGCGATGTCTTCTGCAAGATAGGTGGCTGCGTCTGCGTAGCGGCGCAGTGTCGCGGTTACTTCTGATTTGCCGCCGCGGTCGCCGATGCGGGCGCGGTTGATAAACGGCACGAATTGTACCGCGCCGAAGTTGTGCTGCAGACACTCGCTCAACTGCCCGGTCACACATTAAAACTGCCAAGACGGTTTCCGCTTCACCAACAGCCGTTCAGTGTGCAGCAAATGCATTCTGGTGAAGCGGAAGCCGTCCTTTTGCAGCAGGCATCCAACTGGACTCTGGCCAATTGGCGTCATCAACAAACGAAGCCCGCTGCTACAGGTTATCCACCGCGTACTGAGCTTCCTCCGGAGTAAACTGCTCGCCGTATTCCGACGTCAGCTGCTCGTAAACCGCATCGGGGGACATTGCCATCGAATCCTGGTAGATTCTCGCCTTTTCCAGTGCGTTCTTATTCCAGTCCGCCTCAAGGTTATCCATTGCATACTGGGCAGCCTCCGGTGAGAACTTCTCGCCATACTCCGAGGTCAGCTGATCATAAATACCGGCCTTCGACATGTGCATGCGATTCGCGTAAATCTCTGCCTTGCGGAGAGCATTCTTGTATTCAGTCGAGACCTTCTCATCCTGCTTTTGCTGCTCTCCCGTCTGCCCCTGCTGCTCATCTGCACCTGTCTCGGGAGCCTCAGCGAAATCGGCATTCTCAACAGTCCCAGAATCAGCCGCAACGGCAGTCTCCGAACCAAAGAGAGATGCAGCTCCAGAATCGGAACCCGCGTCAGTGTCACCGCCACCAGTCAAGCTGGCCGCCACAGCTAGGACCACGACAGCGCCCGCGGCGATACCACCCCATTTGAAGCAGCCACCCTTCTTCTTTTCTTTCGGAGCCGGAGGCACCTGCCCCGCTGCCGACGGACCCTGCGGGTAGGACTGCTGGCCGAGCGGATCCTGCGGGTTGTGCTGGTAGTACTGCTGCCCCAGCGAAGCCTGCGGATCCTGGGATACATACGGATTCTGGGAGCCATACGGGTTCTGTGGACTCTGCGGGTTCTGGGGGAAAGTGGAATTGGACATCGTAAGAAGCCTCCTGCGTAGAAGTTGCAATAAACGAACAGCTCTCTGTCGTCAGTTGGAACTATCCCAGGAACCCCGGATTCAACTTTCCGCACTACACAAATATTTTCGATTCGCGAATCATAAGGCACCACTGAAGGTAAGAAAAACCAGGCCTCTACCCCATAGAACAGGGCTTGGAACTGGTTAATCTCTTTAAAAACTAACCTTCAACCCCGGCCAGCGCTTGCTCAATATCGGCAAATAATATCGCCAACATTTTCCAAACCAATAGAAGGGCCAAAAGCGGCCAAGGCGTGGAGCCCCCTCCAACGACAGCCGCCCATATGGAACCCGACAGCACATAGACGCCCCACCGAAGGCACTTCCCAACAAAGACGCTTCCGAGCAAGCCCCGGTGCACACCTTCATCGCAAACAACACAGCAGCGTAGCTCTTGACATAGATGACGCCATGGCAGGACTCGTCGGGCTCGGCAAAAGCCGGGGTTCCGGCATCACGCCCGCGGCCGCCAGCCCCACGACACTTCCCAAATCCCCGCTCCCCCAACCGCAAAAATTTTATTTTCCACCTCACCGTCCATATAATGAGATACCAATCCCGCATAGCAAGACTGGTTTAGTTTTTACGCACACCACTACGTATCACCTGCCAAGCTTTGCTCCCGGCTTTACGCGCTGCCCACCAGCAGCTCACGCCGCGGTCGAGTTTTCTCAAAGTACAAAGTACTCAGTACTCAACACGTTTTGGACTGTCATCATGCCTGCTGCGAATTCCCCCTCTAGCTCCCCCGACCACGCTGTGAACGCGAACTCCGCTAAGACGCCGCTTCACACTGCGAACGCGAACTCCGCTAAGACGCCGCTTCACGCCGTGCCGGAAGACACCGCCCCCACGGATCCGTCCACCATCACCGATGCGGAAATCTTCGAGGCACACCGAGGCGGCAAACTCCGCTCCCACTCGACCATGAAGCTCGAGACAATTCGCGACCTCTCTATCGGCTACACCCCAGGTGTCGCCCGCGTCTGTGAGGCCATCCACGAAGATCCGGCCCTGGCACGCACCTACACTTGGACCGGCCAGAACGTCGCAGTAATCTCCGACGGCACCGCGGTGCTTGGCCTCGGCGACATCGGCCCAAAGGCCGCACTGCCGGTGATGGAAGGAAAGGCCCAGCTCTTCGAGCAGTTCGCCGGCATCTCCGCCGTGCCGATCGTCCTGGATACCCTCAATACAGAGGAAATCATCCAGACGGTGAAGGCGCTGGCGCCGTCGTTTGGCGGCGTGAATCTCGAAGACATCTCCGCGCCTCGCTGCTTCGAGATTGAGCAGCGTCTCGATCAAGAGCTCGACATCCCCATCTTCCACGACGACCAGCACGGCACCGCCATCGTCATCGCCGCCGGCCTGATCAACGCCTGCAAGCTGACCGGCCGCAGCTTCCAGGATCTCCGTGTGGTCATCTCCGGCGCTGGTGCTGCTGGTGTCGCTGCGACGAAGATGCTGCTGTCCGCTGGCGTGTCCGACATCGTCGTCGTCGATTCGCGCGGCATCATCCACCCGGACCGCGAGCCACTGAGCGACATCAAGCAGTGGGTCGCCGGCATGACTAACCCACGCGGTATCACCGGCTCGATCAACGATGCGCTTGTCGACGCTAACGTGTTCATCGGCGTCTCTGCCGGCCGTATCGGCGAGGATGCGATTAGCCAAATGGCCGCTGACCCGATCCTGTTCTCGCTAGCCAACCCGATTCCGGAGATTCCGATGGAAGTCGCCCGCAAGTACGGAGCCGTGGTAGCCACCGGTCGCTCGGATCATCCGAACCAGATTAATAATGTGCTGGCCTTCCCGGGTCTGTTCCGTGGCGCACTGGAGGCGGGTGCCAAACGGATCACCGAGGCCATGAAGCTGGCTGCTACTCAGGCCATTGCAAATGTTGGCGTAGAAGACCTGAGTGCCGACCGCATTATTCCGTCGGCGCTGGATTCGCGCGTCATGCCGGCCGTGGCGAAGGCTGTCCGCGATGCTGCGCTGAGCGACCCGGCCTCCGGCGCGGTCGGCCCGCTCGACGTCACTGGAAATGGCTTTGCTGCAGCTGAAGCGAACTAGAAAACCGGCGCTGACTATTCCCCGGGAAGTCTGAAAAGTGTGCGGTTTTCCTGCACCCGCCTGAAGCTCAGCTGAATAGGGGTACCGAATTTAAGGTATTCCTGTGCCTAGGTAACATATTCAGATATGAAAAGACCCATCGCATTGGCGGCTGCCACGCTGACTGCGACCTTGTTCTTAGGGCTTACAGGCTGCGTCACCAATGACGAAAGCGGTAACCCCGAGGGCTGGTCAGAGATCAAACCGGCAGCGGTCCCCGAACTGGCGAAACAGGTCCCAGCAGATCTTCGTAAGCGCGAAGTATTGCGCATCGGCACCAACCCAACATTCGCCCCGGCAGAATTTAAGGATTCCGCCGGTTCCATCATCGGCTTCGACATCGATCTCATCCGAGCCATGGCCAGTGTCTTGGACATGAAGATTGAAATCCAAGAACAGGATTTCGCACTGATTCTGCCGGCCCTGTCGGCCGGCGCAGTTGATGTTGGCGCTTCCGGCTTCACCTCAAATGAGGAGCGCCGCAAGACCTACGACTTCGTCGACTACCTGGATACCGGCCTGCAGTGGGCACGTCGCCCGGGCAGCGACGCCAGCTCCGACAACTACTGTGGCAAAACTGTCGCCGTTCAGCGCAATACCGTCGCTGACATGGAGGACCTGCCGGTAAAGAATCAGGATTGTCTGGATCGCGGTTTGCCACCAATTAACAAATTGGCCTACCAGGATGCCGGTACCGCCGCTACCACTGTGGTGCTGGGGCGTGCTGACGCGCTGGCAGCTGACTCACCAGTCAGTGCCTACGCGGTCAATCGCTCTGAGGGCAAACTCGAACTTGCCGGAGATATCTACGATGGTGCCCCGTTCGGCTTCGCTATTCCGAAGGATTCAGAACTCGGCCCAGTACTCCAGCAGGCGCTGCAGTACCTCATCGACAACGGCCAGTACAAGCAAATCCTGACCACATGGGGTTTGGAAGACGGTGCTTTGGAACGCGCCACTATTAACGGAGAGGAACTTTAAGTGAGCGACTCATCTGCGTCTGGCGCCCGCTACGAGGCCACACAGGCGGAACTCAACGAAGAAATTAAGGCCAAACCGCTGCCGCACCCGGGTCGCTGGATCACCGCAGCAGTGCTGCTAGTGCTCTTCCTGTGGTTCATCATCGGTGCCGCCCGCAACGAGGCCTACCACTGGGATGTTTACTTCCAGTACCTGTTCGACACACGAATCGCCGCTGCCGCTGGCTGGACCATTGCACTGACAGTCCTCGCCATGCTCATCGGTATCGTCGGCGGTGCTATCGTCGCCGTACTCCGCATGTCGGACAACCCCGTGCTGTCTACTGTTGCTTGGTTCTACCTGTGGGTTTTCCGAGGAACTCCGGTCTACGTGCAGCTGGTCTTTTGGGGTCTCCTCGGCACTATCTACTCGACGGTTGACCTGGGTGTTACCGAGGTTGATCTCAGCACCGTCCTGTCCAACACCTTTGTGTTGGCGTTCGTCGGTCTCGGCTTGAATGAGTCCGCGTACATGGCTGAAATTGTCCGTGCCGGCATCCAGGCTGTCCCGGAGGGCCAGACCGAAGCATCGAAGGCACTGGGTATGAGCTGGTGGCAGACTGTCCGCCGCACCATCCTGCCGCAGGCTATGCGCATCATCATCCCGCCGACGGGCAACGAGTTCATCTCCCTACTGAAGACCACTTCGCTGGTCATCGCAGTGCCGTTCTCGCTGGAGCTCTACGGCCGCTCCACGGACATCGCCAATGCGCTGTTCCTGCCGGTGCCGATGCTGCTTGTCGCGGCCACCTGGTACTTGGTCATCACATCGATTCTGATGGTCGGACAGTTCTACCTTGAGCGCTACTTCGCCCGCGGCGCTACCCGTCAGCTCACCGCCCGCCAGCTGGCCGCGCTTGCCGACGCCGAAGGTGTGCCGCTTGCAAATGCTCGCGTTGTCGATAAGGACGAAGAGCACTTCTACCGAGAGGATCCGCAGTAAATGACTACCAAAGATTTGATGGTTGAGGCGCAAAAGGTTCGGAAGAACTTCGGCCGTCTCGAGGTCCTCAAGGGCATCGACCTGGAAGTTCCACGCGGTACGGTTACCTGCCTCATTGGTCCTTCGGGCTCCGGTAAGTCCACGCTGCTGCGCTGTATCAACCACCTGGAGAAGGTCAATGCCGGCCGTCTCTACGTCGACGGTTCCCTGATTGGCTACCGCGAAAAGAACGGCAGCCTCTACGAGATTTCCGCCGCAGAAGCTGCCCGTCAGCGTCGCGATATCGGTATGGTTTTCCAGAACTTCAACCTGTTCCCGCACCGCACGGTGCTGGGAAATATTACTGAGGCACCAGTGCTGGTAAAGGGTGTCTCTCAGGAGCAGGCTGAAAAGCGTGCCATGGAGCTGCTGGAGACTGTTGGTCTGGCGCACAAGGCCGATGCCTACCCTGTTCAGCTCTCGGGCGGTCAGCAACAGCGTGTTGCCATTGCTCGAGCCCTGGCCATGGAGCCGAAGCTAATGCTCTTCGATGAGCCGACTTCCGCTCTTGACCCCGAGCTCGTCGGTGAGGTTCTCAACGTCATGCGTGGTCTGGCCGATAAGGGCATGACCATGGTCGTCGTGACGCACGAGATGGGCTTTGCCCGCGAAGTCGCCGACCAGGTCGTGTTTATGGCTGACGGCGTGGTCGTGGAGAAAGGCACCCCGGATGAGGTGCTGGGTAATCCACAGCACGAGCGCACCCGCAACTTCCTATCTTCGCTGTTGAAGTAATAGCTACTGAAATAACAGCAAGGAGAGGCTGGCAAGCGGAACAGCAAGCCTAAGCGCCAAAAGTTGCGGAGATTCCGCGAAACATAGTGACTGCCGCGCCGGTAGTCGCCAGAATGACCGCGAGCTTTCGGGCTTGCACAATGGGCACTCGTCGGGAAACGCGAGTGCCCAAAAATATACCCACAATCATGGCAACCAAACACAGCGGCCAGAGGATAACCGGTGTGGTGGCGAAGACAGATACGTCACCGCTGATTTCCTTGAACAGCAAGGACAACGCGCCGGAAACAAAGAAGAGCGGTTGCAGGGTGGCTGCAAATGTCTGCGCTGGCCAACGGGAAGCCTGTGCGTAAACGGTAATGGCTGGGCCCGCAATGCCGGCCAGGGTATTCATAAAACCGCCGGCCACGCCTGAGGCAACGGCGTATTGTGGGCCGTCGACACGCATGCGCTGAGGCATAAAGGATGTCACTAGCAGCGCGAGTAGCACGAGCCCGCCGACCAACACCTGGAGCGGCCCGCTGGGCGTGTTGTGAACCACCCAAGCGCCGGGCAGTGCGCCGAGAGCCATCACCGGGCCAATCAGCCAGAATTTCTTCCAATCGACGTTTTCTCGCACCGAGATGGTCTGCATGATCGCATTGACCGATGCGAGCACGTTAATAATCAAAATTCCTGCTACTGGACCTGCAACCAGTGAGAGGACCGGACCTCCCAACAGTCCGAGCCCCATACCGGCTATTCGCTGCATCAGAGCCCCGATGAAAATCGTTGCCACGATAAAGACAAAAGCCCACACTGATAACTCCATGGGAGGGAGTTTACAGCGTGGGCTTTTTGGCTATTCGACGGGCGGGGTCGCCGAGGATCCGTCGTAAAGCGGAAACGTTAGCAGACTAGATGACGCCCTGAGCCAGCATTGCGTTAGCGACCTTCTTGAAGCCTGCGATGTTGGCACCGAGCACGTAGTTACCCTCGTGATCGTACTCAGCGGCGGTGGTTTCACAGTTCTTGAAGATGTTGGTCATGATGCGCTTCAGGCGCTCATCGGTGTAGGAGAAGGACCAGGAATCGCGGGTAGCGTTCTGCTGCATCTCCAGAGCGGAGGTTGCAACACCGCCAGCGTTGGCAGCCTTGCCCGGCGCAAAGTGGACACCGTTGGCCTTGAAGACCTCGATAGCCTCCGGAGTGGACGGCATGTTTGCGCCCTCAGCAACGAAGCGGCAGCCGTTGTCGACCAGCAGCTTGGCGGACTCGCCATTGAGCTCATTCTGAGTTGCACACGGCAGTGCGACATCAGCCTTGAGCTCCCAGATGTTGCCACCCTCGTGGAACTCAGCGCCCTCAGCCTCAGCGACGTACTCGGAGACGCGAGCACGACGAACTTCCTTGATCTCCTTCAGCAGCTCGACGTCGACACCGTTCGGGGTGGAGACGTAACCGGAAGAGTCAGAGAAACCGACGACGGTAGCGCCGAGCTCCTGAGCCTTCTTAATGGCGTAGATGGCGACGTTACCGGAACCGGAAACGATGACCTTGGCACCGTTGATGTCAGCACCGTTGGCCTTCATCATCTCTTCAGTGAAGTAGACACAGCCGTAACCGGTGGCCTCGGTACGAACCAGGGAACCGCCCCAGGTCAGGCCCTTACCGGTAAGAACTCCGGACTCGTGCTGGTTAGCCATACGGCGGTACTGGCCGAACAGGTAGCCAATCTCGCGGCCGCCGACGCCGATGTCACCGGCCGGGACGTCACGGTACTCACCGATGTGGCGGTGCAGCTCAGTCATGAACGACTGGCAGAAGCGCATGATTTCCAGCTCGGACTTGCCCTTCGGATCAAAGTCGGAGCCACCCTTGCCGCCACCGATCGGCAGGCCGGTCAGGGAGTTCTTGAAGATCTGCTCGAAGCCCAGGAACTTAATGATGCCGAGGTTCACGCTCGGGTGGAAGCGCAGACCACCCTTGTACGGGCCCAGCACAGAGTTGAATTGAACACGGAAGCCACGGTTGACCTGGACCTTACCCTGGTCGTCGACCCACGGCACGCGGAAAATGATCTGACGCTCCGGCTCACACAAACGCTGAACCAAGCCGTAGTCACCGTAGTGTGGGTCCTTTTCCAGGACGACCTTCAGCGACTCCAGAACTTCTGCCACTGCCTGGTGGAACTCCGGCTCACCGGCGTTTCGGGTGAGAATCTGGTCATAGAGTCCCGAAACCTTCTGCTCGATATTCAAAATAAACCTCTCTGCGAAACCATTATGGCGCCCACGAAGAACAAACCGTCAGCGGTTGTAAACCACTTTCCGGTTGCCGTAACTCGGTGGCACAGGTTGTGTGCACAAGGACTGGGCAACTGTAGATATTGAAGCGGACATAATTATACAACGGCATATTGCTGGGAAAACTCGTAGCGATTCGCGCTACACCCGTTGGCCAAGCCAATCACTGACTCTGTGGAGGCTTACACTTTTCACGAATTAGGTAGGAAATTACCTAAATACGGCAACATTCCAGGGATACGTCGCAACAGATTCGAGCATTTCGTCGAACTCACGCAGCACCGGGTCCGGGGGCAATTCTGCACGCGGAGTCAGTAGCTCAGAGAGGTCCATAGCGAGTTCATTGAGGGAACCACCGTGCTGATCGAAGCTCAAGAGATAACGGAATACCTTCCTCTCCCCCAACGGCTCCTTCGGGTTCTCACGCTCCCACTGCTCCACCAACTGCGCGTCCGTGTCCGCCGACGCCACCGAAACATCCACGTCACTAACTCGCCCGGCGCGGTCAAACTCACTCAACTTGGTACGAAATGCCTCGGCCAGCGCCTCCGATTCGGTCGGCTTCACCAGGCAGTGAAAAACAATCTTCGACATAACTTCACAGGCTAAGCCACGCGAGACGGCCAGACAATAGCTAACCGTCGTCAAGCCCTTGCCCCCTACATTGGCGCGCCGACCGGCAGCAAAGACGTAGTGTTGGACTTATGCAGGCTTTCAGCAATCCCCTCATCACGCTTGCCGACGGCACGGTGAAGCAAGTCAATCCTTTTTCCGGTACCCAGGTGTGGACAGTCCCAGGTCGTGGAAATCGGCCGTTGGGAATTAAGCACACGGATCCGCAGCCATTGAGCGAGGAGGATTTTGGATCCCGCGACTCCTTTGGCTGGAACAACCTGCTGCAAACCCCGCCGGAGAAGGCCCGCGTTGTCCTCGACGAATCGGTATTCGGCGGCTACAGCACGGTGACCGGAGTACTGCCCGACCAGCTCTTCGACACCACTGCGGAGTTCCGCCGCGTGCCCAACCTGTTCGAGATCGTCTCCTATGACTATTGGTCGGAAAACTACGGCTTCGAGCCCGACCGCGAAACTCAGCAACGCATGGAGGCCTACCTCGATGACCCGAAGGGCCGCGAGCACGTGCTCAACATCATTCGCACGCGCTACCGCGCCGCTGGACGCAGTGAAGAGGAAATCAGCGCGCTTTCCGACGAGGAATTGCTGCGCCGCGCCCCAAGCTATTTCGCCGGCGGCCACGATGTGATTGTTGCCCGTCGCCACTTTGTCGACGGCGCTACTCACGATAATCAGCTGGCTTCTTCTGGCACATTGAGCGTTGCCGAGCACCGCGCACTTATTGCGTTTACCGTCGAGTCGATTGCTGACCTGTACCGACGTAACCGCTACGTACGTTATGTGGCCGCTTTCCAAAACTGGCTAAAACCGGCAGGCGCCAGCTTCGATCACTTGCACAAGCAGCTTGTGGCCATCGATGAGCACGGCGAGCAGCTCAAGCGCGAAGTGCAGGCGGTGCGCAAGAACCCGAATATCTACAACGAATACGCGGTGGACTATGCGGCCCGCCACAACCTGGTTATTGCGGAAAACGAGCACGCGGTGGCTTTCGCAGGATTCGGACACCGCTACCCGACGCTGGAGATCTTCTCGAAGTCAGATGTCTGCGAACCGTGGCTGCAAACCCGGGCTGAGATCGACGCAATGTCGGACCTGATTCACGCATGTCATGCCGCTGCCGGGCCCACCATTCCGTGTAACGAGGAATGGCACCACCGCCCTGTCGATTTGGATGCCCGCATGCCGTGGCGCGTAATGATTAAGTGGCGCACCTCAAACTTGGCCGGTTTTGAAGGTGGCACCAAGATTTATCTGAACACCATCTCCCCATGGGATCTGCGCGACCGCGTTGTCCCGGAGATGTACCGTTTACGGGAGACCGGAAAGATTTCGGACAGCATTCACATTGCGACCGAGTGCCAGTGCCAGCCAAACTCGCTGAAATACAACCCGCTCGTTGAAGACGGGTCGCGGCTGTAGTTCTCTGGCACAGAGTAGAGAGAAGTTAGGAGTCTTAAACCAGGTGAGGAACAATGAAGCACGACTGAGCCGCATTCGCGACCTCATCGCCACCCATCGAGTGCCATTGGACCGGCAGTGGGAAATCTACCGCTACCTGCACCAGCACCCGGAGCTATCTCAGGCGGAGGAGAAAACTGCCGCGTATCTGGCCGGTGCTCTTCGCGACATGGGCACTTACACAGTGCATGAGGGAATCGGCGGTCACGGCCTCGTTGGTGTCATGGAAAATGGCCCCGGCCCTACCGTGCTGTTCCGCGCTGATATCGATGCGCTTCCGGTGTTCGAGGAAACCGGTGTGGACTTCGCTTCCTCTGCCACCGGTACCGCCCGCGATGGTTCTGCCACCGCCGTCATGCACGCCTGTGGCCATGACATGCACATGACAGCCGGGCTTGGTCTGGCTAGCCTGATGGCGGCAACTAAGCCTGAGTGGTCGGGTACTTTCATTGCCCTGTTCCAGCCCGCCGAGGAACTGGCCTGTGGTGCACAGGCCATGATTGACGACGGCCTAGCAGACCTCATCCCGACCCCAGATGTGTGCTTCGGCCAGCACATTGTTCCCGGCCCCGCAGGTCAGGTAATGACCATGCCCGGCCCGGCACTTGCTGGCTGTGACACCATCAGCATCACGCTGACTGGTCGCTCCGCACATGGGTCTATGCCGCACAACGCCATTGACCCGACATACTTGGCTGCCGCAGTCGTTCTGCGCTTGCAAGGAATTGTAGGGCGCGAGATTCCTCCCCACGAGTTTGGTGTTTTGTCCGTCGGCACGCTGCAGTCCGGCAATTCGAATAACACAATCCCTGGCCAGGCCAAGATTGTGCTGAACATTCGCTACTACTCCAACGATGTGCGCGCGAAGCTCATTGCGGGCATTGAGCGCGTTGTTCGTGGCGAGTGCCTGGCTTCCGGCACTGAGATTGATCCTGTGATTGAGTACTCCGATCACGGCGAAGTCACTGACAATGATTCGGAGGCGTTTGCCACGATTCGCCCGGTCATGGACGCTGTGCTCGGCGACGATTCCACCGACGCTGTGCCGTGGACCGCGTCGGAGGACTTCTCAGACCTACCGCGTGGCCTGAACTGCCCATATGTCTACTGGACCGTTGGCGCGACACCTCGGGATACGTGGGAAGCCGCCGTTACTGCCGACCGCGTGGTCGAAGACGTACCGTCGAATCACATGCCGACATTCCTCCCGGACTTCAAGCCGACAGCTACCTCCGCGACTTCTGCCGCCGCTGCCGCCGTGCTGTCCTACTTGGCAAAGTAAGGGTTGTGTGCCGGCCGCATTCCACCGCGCACCGCGCAAAGATCCCACCCAACAGCCCAACAGCCCAGGTCGAAAGGCTCCAAGCAAAAAGCCGGTAAGCCCCAAAAGGGCTTACCGGCTTTTCCTAACGCGCCAGAGAGCTAGCGAGCGTCCTCGCCAATAACGTGGACGTGAATCATGTTGGTATTGCCCTCATTTCCTGGAGGAGTACCAGCAACAACGACCAGCGTGTCGCCAGCGTTGTAGTTTTCCATGGTCAAGAGCTGCTCATCGATGACCTGCATGATCTCATCCGTGCTGTTAACCTCGCGCACCAAGAAGGTCTCCGCACCCCACGTCAGCGCAAGCTGCGAACGAACCTGCTGATTCGGAGTGAATACCAGCAGCGGCAGGCGAGAGTGCAAGCGTGCCACACGGCGAGCGGTATCACCCGAGGTGGTGAAAGCAACCATAGCGCGGGCATTCAAGCGCTCACCGATATCGCGAGCTGCGTAGGAAATCACACCACGCTTCGTGCGAGGCATGTGGGTCAGCGCAGGAACTTCCCCCTCGCGCTCAGCGGCGGTGACGATGCGAGCCATGGTCTTAACCGTGGACTGCGGGTACTTACCAACCGAGGTCTCACCCGAGAGCATCACGGCATCTGCGCCATCGAGCACAGCGTTGGCCACGTCGGAGGCCTCCGCACGAGTCGGGCGCGAGTTCGAAATCATGGAGTCGAGCATCTGGGTGGCGACGATGACCGGCTTGGCGTTCTCGCGGGCAATCTGAATAGCGCGCTTCTGAACCAGCGGAACATCTTCCAACGGCACCTCAACACCAAGGTCACCACGGGCGACCATCACGGCATCGAAAGCCAGGATGATGGCCTCGAGAGACTCGACTGCCTCTGGCTTCTCCAGCTTGGCGATAATCGGGACACGACGGCCAACCTCATCCATGACCGCATGGACCAGTTCGACGTCGGAAGGCGAACGGACGAAGGACAGCGCGATGAAGTCGACTCCCAGCTTCAGAGCGAAGCGCAGGTCGGCGATATCCTTCTCTGACAGAGCCGGCACCGAGATGTTCATCCCCGGCAGGGAAACACCCTTGTTGTTCGAGACCGGACCGCCCTCGATGACACGGCACACCACATCGTTGCCATCTACCTCGATGCACTCCAGGCCCACCTTGCCGTCGTCGACAAGCAGGCGATCGCCCGGACGGGCATCGTCAGCGAGATTCTTGTACGTGGTGGAGACGCGGTCGTGCGTGCCTTCGACATCGTCGACGGTGATGCGGACAATCTCGCCGTCAGCCCAATACGTCGAGCCTTCCTTAAAACGACCGAGGCGAATCTTTGGTCCCTGCAAGTCGGCGAGAATACCGACGGCATGTCCCGTAGCGTCGGATGCTTCACGCACCCAGTGGTAGTTCTGAGCGTGGTCCTCATGCTCACCGTGAGAGAAATTCAGGCGGGCAACATCCATGCCGGCGTTGACCAGCCCGGTAATCCCCTCCAGCGAAGCAACTGCTGGACCGAGGGTACATACAATCTTCGTTCGTCTAAGCACGGCCTCCAGCCTAGTCCCTTAACGGGCTATGCGTCAGTTGGAAGCACTGTGAGCTTCAGCAGCCTCGCGCTCTCCCCTGACTTCAGCTGCGGTTTCGCGGCTCTTGGACCGCAGAATCCACAAAGCAATGACAGCGCAGAAAAAGACCACGAGCGACGTGATGTTATTAATACGCACACCGAATATCAGCGTTGCGTCATCGACGCGCATGAGTTCAATGAAGAAACGCCCCAAAGTGTAGGCCGCGACATAGAGCGCAAAGACGCGCCCGCCGCCCATCTTGAACTTTCGATCCGCCCACACAATGACCAGACAGGCGAGGACGTTCCACACCATCTCGTAGAGAAACGTTGGATGCACCACGGCCAGCACTTCGCCTGTCGACGTTCCGGTGACAGGGGCAACCCGACCAAACTCATCAACTCGTTGGTAAATTTCCAGACCCCACGGAAGTGACGTTGGGCCACCGTAGAGTTCCTGGTTGAACCAATTGCCCAGACGCCCAATGGCCTGTCCAAGGATGATTGCGGGTGCGGCCGCGTCAAGAACTGGCGCAAACGGCACCTTCCGCCACTTGGCGACCGCCCACGCGGCCAGCACCCCCAGCGCCACCGCTCCCCAGATGCCGAGGCCACCATTGGTGATTTTCAGTGCATCGGCGGGATTGGCGCCGGGGCCGAAGTACTTCTCCCAGTCGGTGGCGACGTGGTAGAGACGGCCGCCGATAATGCCCGCAGGAATAACCGCAATGGCAATGTCGAGGACTAACTCCGGGTCTCCACCCCTGGCCGCGTAGCGGCGCTGCATCCAGTAAATGCCGACGAGTACGCCAATCAAGATGGAAATCGCGTAACCACGCAGTGGTAGCGGCCCTAACTGCCACACCCCCTGCGGCGGAGAGGGAATGTTGGCCAGATACGTCGTTGCAGTCTCAGCGAGAACAAGGGTGGAACTCATAAATGCGCTAGCTCTCTCCTCGTACGCCCGCGGCGAGTTCGCGGGCGAGCGTTACCAGGTCATCGGTGCTCTTCATCGCGGCCTTGATCAGTGCTGAGCCAACGATCACGCCATCTGCAAACTCGGCAATCTCGGCGGCCTGTGCCCCATTGGAGACACCCAAACCGACGCACACCGGTGTATCGGTGACCTCGCGAGTGCGGGCAACCAACTTGCCGGCGGCCGAGTCGACGCTGGCCTGGGCACCTGTGACACCCATGTGGCTGGTGGCGTAAACGAAGCCGGTCGACGCGGTGGCAGTTAGCTGCAGACGCTCATTGGTCGATGACGGGGCCACCAGCATGATGTTGGATAGACCATTGGCCTCTGCCGCACGCTGCCATTGGCCGGCCTCCTCGGGGATAAGATCCGGGATGATGGTGCCACGACCACCAGCGGCGGCCAAGTCCTTGGCGAAACGCTCCGGACCATACTGGAGAATCGGATTCCAGTAGCTCATGACCACACAGGTACCGCCGTACTCGGTGACTTCGCGAACCACGCGCATAATCTCACGGGTGCGGAAGCCCGCATCCAGAGCCACGTTGGCAGCATCCTGAATGGTTGGGCCATCCATCATCGGGTCGGAGAAAGGCAGGCCGACCTCGATGATGTCGGCGCCAGCGTCGACAATCGCCTTGATGTTCTCAATCGACTTATCGGTGGTCGGGAAACCCGCTGGGTAGTAGCCGATGAATGCTGCGCGGTTTTCCTCACGGACCTTGTCAAAGACGTCACTCAGACTCATTTAGGACTCCTCCATCAGATCAAACCACTTAGCAGCGGTGTCGACATCCTTGTCACCGCGACCGGAAACATTGACAATAATCAGCGGCTTACGGCCCAGCTCTTCATTCAGTTCACCGCTGATGAGTCGGGCGGCAGCCACCGCGTGTGCGGACTCGATAGCGGGCAGGATGCCCTCCATCCGAGTCAGGTCCTGGAATGCCTGCATCGCCTGGGTATCGGTCACCGGCAGGTAGGACGCGCGATCAATATCAGCCAGGTAAGAGTGCTCCGGGCCCACGCCCGGGTAATCCAGACCCGCGGAAATCGAATGAGACTCTGTAATCTGGCCGTCCTCGTTCTGCATCAGGGCGGCGAAGGAGCCCTGGAACACCCCCGGATTACCGGCGGCCGAAATCGGTGCTGCATGGCGACCGGTCTCAACACCGTCACCGCCAGCTTCAGCGCCAATCAGTCGAACCGATTCATCATCGATGAAGTGGTGGAACGCGCCGATCGCATTAGAACCGCCGCCGACACAGGCCACGACAGCGTCGGGAAGCGAGCCGGTTTCCGCGAGGATCTGCTGGCGTGCCTCGGCGCTGATGATGCGCTGGAAGTCGCGCACCATTGTTGGGAACGGGTGCGGGCCGGCTGCAGTGCCGAAGCAGTAGTAGGTGTCATCGGCGTGTGAAACCCAAAAACGCATGGCCTCATTGATCGCGTCCTTGAGAGTCTTCGAGCCAATCTCGACCTCGATAACCTCGGCACCAAGCAAACGCATGCGAGCGATATTAAGGCGCTGGCGGATTGCGTCGACCTTGCCCATGTAGATACGGCAGTTAAGGCCGAGCAGCGCACAGGCAGTCGCGGTTGCGACACCGTGCTGGCCGGCACCGGTCTCGGCAATAATGTTCTTCTTACCCATGCGCTTAGCAAGCAGAACCTGACCCAAGACGTTATTAATCTTGTGGCTACCGGTGTGATTCAAATCCTCGCGCTTTAGCCAGACGTCAGCGCCGATATCAGCGGAAAACTTCTCCGCGTAGTACAGCGGCGAGGGACGTCCGACATAAGTACGCTGCAGCCGGTCGAGCTCATCGAGAAAATCCTGATCAACGCGGGCCTTCGCGTAGCCATCGGTGACCTCACCGATAACGGCCATCAGCGCCTCCGGCACAAACTGGCCGCCCCACTTACCCCAGTGCCCAATGGCATCTGACTCGTGGTTCGTTGTCTCCGCGATAACCTCACCCATCGTGGGCAGGCGGTCACCGCGGGCATCATGATTCTTGAAATCTTGGTCACTCACAGTTATCTATTGTGGACTATCCCCACCCGTTGCGGGGACATAAGGCCTAAGAAACTGTGGCGTGCCAGCACAACAGGTGCGACACGCAACCAAACTAGGCGCAGATCGCAGCGCGGTACAGCTGCTTATCGCAACTGCGGTCTATCACTACTCGCTGCGGAGTGTCGGGTGGACACCGGCGGCAACGAGACGTCGGCAAGCCTCACCCGGCTTGCCCGCAGTAACCAGGCCCTCGCCCACCAGCACCGCGTCGGCACCGTGGGAGGCGTAGTAGCGCAGTTCCTCCGGCCCCTTAACTCCGGACTCCGCCACCTTCACAACATGATCCGGCAGCATCGGCGCAAGGCGTTCGTACACGGAAAGGTCCACGTCAAGGGTCTTTAGATTGCGGGCGTTGATGCCGAGGATCTTGGCACCAGCGGCCTCGGCACGCTCAACCTCTTCTGCGGTGTGCGCCTCGACCAGAGCATTCATACCGAGCGACTCGGTGCGATCCAGCAGGGATTCCAGCGTCGGCTGATCCAAAGCGGAGCACATCAGCAGCACCAGGTCGGCACCGTGTGCGCGGGCCTCATGGACCTGGTACGGAGTGACGATGAAGTCCTTGCGCAGCACTGGAATGTTCACCGCGCGGCGCACGGCATCGAGGTCGGCAAGCGAACCGCGGAAGCGGCGCTCCTCAGTCAGACAGGAAATGACAGCCGCGCCACCCTGCTCGTACTCTGCGGCCAAGACCTCCGGCGAAGGGATGTCAGCCAGCTCTCCCTTCGACGGAGAGGCACGCTTGACCTCTGCAATCACCTGCACCCCGGGCTTAGCCAGTGCCGCCACGGCATCAATTGGCGACGGCGCCTTCAGCGAGAGCTCCTTGATTTCACCGTAGGAAATCTTGGCTTCCCGAGCAGCGAGATCTTCCCGCACGCCCTCAATAATCTTGTCCAGAACGTTAGCCACGGCCTTACTCCTTATCCAGATCCGTAGGATCTACACCGGCATCCAAAGCATCCCACAGAACTCGACCCGACTGCGGGTCTTCCTCCAGATCCTCAGCGATACGCTGACGGCGTACCTCCGGGGTCTCATACGCGCTGGACTTCTGCTTCTTCACAGTACCCGGTCGACGCACCAACAATACCGCCCCGACCAGCGCCAATGCGCAGCACAGCAAGGCCAGGGATGGCCCCATCGCATGCACTTCAATCGCTGAGATCTGCGCCCAGTCTGCCACAGTCACCGCATCACTGGCGCGTTGTGAGGCGCTTCCCGACGTCAACAAATCCAGTGCCCGCTGGGAGTCCACACCGTCTTCTCCGCTGGCAAGCAGAGTCATCGGAGTCCACGACGCCGCAATTGCGAGCAGCGCCGCGAGACCACCGACAACCCGGCGCCCCAGTGAGCCCAAAATGGTGGTGGCAAACAGTGCAGCTACCATTGCCAGCGCAATCGACGTCAACTCTGGAGCCCAGACGGCGCCCACCAAATCTGTGGTCGCCGGACCGGACTTGTCATCAACAGTATCGACCGTCAGCCACGCACTACGGCTGCACAACCACATTCCCGCTGCGGCCACACCAATGAGGCCACCGGAGAGCATCGTTGTCGACTTCATCGAAAACCTAGCTCCTTTCCGCTGGGACTAGTGTCTCAGCTGCCGCGACAGCTCGCAGCACGGCCGCGGCCTTGTTGCGGGTCTCCTCATCCTCTGCCACCGGGTCAGAGTCACTGACAATTCCGCCGCCAGCCTGAACATAGACCGTATCGCCCTTCTTCACACCTGTGCGGATGGCAATTGCCTGATCGGTATTGC
Source organism: Corynebacterium sp. LK33 (assembly GCF_014334955.1). Lineage (NCBI taxonomy): Bacteria > Bacillati > Actinomycetota > Actinomycetes > Mycobacteriales > Corynebacteriaceae > Corynebacterium > Corynebacterium sp. LK33. Next base: position 18,318 of record NZ_PDGU01000007.1, read on the forward strand.
CCCGGAAGTCAAAGTATCCAACAGTGCCGCCGTAAACACCCCGACGCGTGTCTTCGAACTTGTCGATAATGCTCAGCGCGGAAGGCTTCGGCGCACCCGACAGCGTTCCCGCTGGGAAGGTGGCCGCGAACGCGTCGACGGCAGTGGCGTCGCTGGAAAGCTCGCCGGTGACCGTAGAGACCAGATGCATAACGTGACTGTAGCGCTCAATATGACGGAAGTCGTGCACAACAACACTGCCTGGGCGGCAGACACGTCCGAGGTCATTGCGGCCAAGATCAACGAGCATCAGATGCTCACTATTTTCCTTCTCGTCTGCCAGCAAATCAGCTTCCAGCGCATTGTCCTGTTCCACCGTGGCACCGCGCGGACGTGTGCCCGCGATGGGATTGGTGATGACCTCACTGCCCTGAACTGCCACGAGTGATTCCGGGGAGGAACCGACAATTTGAAAAGCGGTAGCGGAGAAGTCCTTGGTTGGAACGTTGACCAGGAACATGTAGGGCGACGGATTGGAAACCCGCAGGATGCGATAGATATCAAAAGCGGAGGCCTGCGTGTCCATTTCGAACCGCTGCGAGAGCACAATCTGGAACGCATCACCGGCGCGGATGTGATCCTTGCAGCGCTCAATACGATCCATGTGGTCCTCGGCGGCGCGCTGGCGGCGAATTACCGGCTCTGGGAAGCTAACTTCCGCCGGACGCAGATCAGAAGGCTCTGACAACCGCTCCACCATCGCATTGACACGGTCACAGGCGGTGTCATACGCCTGGTCAATCCGCTCATCCGAGCCGTCCCAGTTGACAGCATTGGAAATCAGCCACAGCACGCCCTCGTGGTGGTCAAAAGCAGCCAGATCCTCCACCAGCAGCTGCATGAGCTCCGGAATCTGCAAATCATTGTCAGTGGTATCCGGCAGGTGTGGCTCGATGTAGCGGACAATGTCATGCCCGAAGTAGCCAACCAGACCAGAGGTGAGCTTGGGCACCGAAGCGTCGTCGGCAAGTGGAAGCTCCGTGTGCAGCAGCTCCAGCGTGCGACGCAGAGCATCCAACGGATTTCCGCCCTCTGGCGCACCCGACGGCGCATTACCAATCCAGGTTGCCTCCCCCGCATCATCCACCGTCAGCGCAGCACGACTGCCGCAACCGATAAACGACCAGCGCGACCACGACTGCCCCACATCGGAGGACTCCAGCAAGAAAGTGCCGGGACGATCGGCCGCGAGCTTGCGGTAGGCCGACAGCGCCGTTTCGCCGTCCGCCAAAACCTTGCGAACCACGGGCACGACCCGATGGTGTGCAGCCAGTTCACGAAAGCGCTCACGCGTGGTCATGGTGATACGAGTCATAGCCGCTATTGTGCCACGCACCCCGGATTGCACATCACTTAACCCCGGACTTCACCGGAGGTAGTCGCGCTTGACGACGAATTCCCCACCTCGGCAACCCGGATCGACTGATTAGCCCTCGAACACGGGATGCACGTCAAAGCAGCTGTGCGAGCCAGTGTGGCATGCCGCGCCGTCCTGCACTACCTGCATCAGCACGGTATCGCCATCACAGTCCAACGCCAGTGATGTCACGGTCTGGAAATGGCCACTAGTAAGCCCCTTAATCCAGTACTCCGACCGGGACCGTGACCAGTAAGTGCCGCGCTTGGTAGCGATGGTATATGCCAGTGCGTGGGAATCCATCCACGCCATCATGAGCACGCGACCAGTGGATTCTTCCTGCACAATGGCCGGAATCAAGCCGTCAGCGTTGAACTTGGCGATGTTCGCGATATCTGCTGGGAGCGTGTACTCACGCGGATCGTCTCCGGCGCCGTGAGCTGCAGCGCCCGGGGCTAGACCAGTCACTGGCGTACCTCGATTCCCTCGCGGTCCATCTCTTCCTTAACCTCAGCAATGCTGACCTCGCCGAAGTGGAAAATGGATGCGGCCAACACCGCGTTGGCACCGGCGTGCACTGCTGGCGGGAAGTGCTCTGCCTTGCCCGCACCGCCAGAGGCAATCACCGGGACGTCGACGGCAGCGCGGACTTTTTCCAGCAGCTCCAAGTCGAAGCCGTCCTTGGTGCCGTCGCCGTCCATGGAGTTCAGCAGAATCTCGCCGACCCCGAGCTCCTCTCCACGGCGTGCCCACTCGACGGCGTCAATCCCGGCCGAGCGTGAACCACCGTGCGTCGTCACCTCGAAGCCCGACGGCTGCGGCGTGCCTCCCTCGGGAACGCGGCGGGCATCCACCGACAGGACGATACACTGCGCACCGAAGCGACGCGACAGCTCGCTGAGCAGTTCTGGACGTGCGATCGCAGCGGTATTGACACTGACCTTGTCAGCTCCGGCGCGGAGCAGCTGATCGACATCCTCGACGCTGCGCACGCCACCGCCGACCGTCAGCGGAATGAAGACCTCACTTGCGGTGCGGCGCACCACGTCGAGCATGGTGCCACGGCCATCCTTGGAAGCCGTGACATCCAGGAAGGTCAGCTCATCAGCGCCCTCCTCGCCATAGCGGCGAGCCAGCTCCACCGGATCGCCGGCATCGCGGAGATTCTCAAAGTTAACCCCCTTGACGACCCGCCCATGGTTGACATCCAGGCAAGGAATCACGCGTACTGCCAGAGACATAGTTTTTAAGTTCTCCTCGTGTTAGCTCAAAGTTGTGGCTCGACGGTTTGCGCAACCACCCAGCTCAGGGGCGTCGCCCACGGTTTAGCTCCGGAAAGTCTCCGGACGACCCAGTTGGTCAATAATCGACCGCAGCGTGGCATGAACATCGCGAGTTCCCGCCAGCACGCCTACGGAATCATGCCGCCAGGGATTGCCCGCCAAGTCTGTGACCACGCCACCAGCTTCGGATATCTGCAGTACACCAGCTGCGTTATCCCACACATGCGGTGAGAAAGTCACCGTGCCACCGAATGCCCCCATCGCGGTGGAGCCCAAGTCCACGCCGACAGAGCCAGTAATTCGAATCGTCGGATAGCGTTCGCCCACCTTTGACAGCAGCAGTTGACGCCACTTGCGCGGGAGTGTGCCGTCGGTACTCGCGATGACGGACCCGAAGGCAATCGAAACCGGGCGACCGGCCTCGGCATCGATGTTGACGCGACGGCCGTTGACGAACGTTCCGCCACCTTTAGCTGCGGTGATACGACGGCGCAGCAGAGGCATGGAGGTAATTCCAACCACCGGCTCCCCCTCATGCATGAGCGTGAGCAGCATGGCACACAGCGGAAAGCCGTTGGAATAGTTCGTCGTGCCATCGATCGGATCGATGACCCAGGCGGTATGCTCCTCGGGAACTTTGCCACCGAATTCCTCGCCGTAGACGGGCAGGCCGGAATACTGCGTGAGGAGCTGGCGCAGACGACGCTCAATTTCCAGGTCGGTCTCCGTCGCGAAATCTCCGCGCGGCTTCATGACAACCGGGTCCGCGCCCACCTGCTGAGTGAACAGGCCTTCAACCTCATCGAGCGCCGCTTCAGCAATAGCGAGCATCGCCCGCGGTTCCAGGGCATCCATACTTTCTAAGTCCTTCATCCGCCGTCTCAGCCGGGGTGCCGTTTGCTCGTTAACGCTTTCGCTTGACGACGTCTCCCCGGCCCGGCCACGAAAGTGTTCTCTTTAGCCGCGAGCTACTGCCAGGGCCTCTTCCAGGGTGAAACGCCCTGCGTAGAGCGCCTTACCCACAATTGCGGAGTCAACGCCCTCATCGACCAGTGTGGCAATAGCTGCGATGTCGTCCAGGCTGCTGACACCGCCGGAAGCGACGATTGGAGCATCGGTAGCAGCGGCGACCTCGCGCAGCAGTTCCACATTCGGCCCCTGCAGGGTGCCGTCCTTGGAGACGTCAGTCACCACGAAACGGGATGCACCCTGAGCATCCAGGCGCTCCAGCACCTCCCAGAGGTCACCGCCGTCGGAGACCCAGCCGCGACCGCGCAGGCGCCACTGACCATCTTCGTTAAGAACATCCAGGCCAATGGCCACGCGGTCGCCGTAGTTGGCGATAACCTCGCGGCACCACTCCGGGTTCTCCAGTGCGGCGGTGCCAATATTGACGCGGGCACAACCGGTGGCCAGCGCAGCCTCGAGCGAAGCGTTGTCACGGATACCGCCGGAGAGCTCCACCTTCACGTCGAGCTTGCCCACCACGTCGGCAAGCAGGTCGTAGTTCGAACCGCGACCGAACGCGGCGTCGAGATCGACCAGGTGGATCCACTCAGCGCCTGCGTTCTGCCAATTCATGGCAGCTTCCAGCGGTGCACCGTAGGAAGTCTCGGTTCCAGCAGCACCCTGAACAAGGCGCACAGCCTGGCCATCGGCTACGTCTACAGCGGGCAGCAGGGTCAAACTCATGGGGGCTCTACTCTCTTCGACTTTGGGCGTTGTGGCCATAGTCACCACGACGCTTGTTGCTAGTTATCTCAGTATAGGTGGTCTAGGTGGCGAAATTCCGCCACCTACCAGGTAGTGCGGTTAGGGCAGATACTACCGATTGGGCAACTACAGCGTGTCCACCCAGTTCTGCAGCAGCTTCAACCCTGCTTCACCAGACTTCTCAGGGTGGAACTGCGTGGCCCACAGCGGACCGTTTTCCACGGCTGCGATAAACCGATCGGATTCGTGGGCAGACCACGTCACCAGCGGCGGAGCGATGCGAGAATCCGTATCAAGGTCCCACTTGCGCACACCGTAGGAGTGGACGAAGTAAAAACGCTGATCTTCCAGTCCCTTAAACATCTTTGAGCCTTCCGGTACTTCAACCGTGTTCCAGCCCATGTGCGGCAGAATCGACGCCTCGAGACGCTCGACAGTACCGGGCCATTCACCACAACCCGGGGTGCCGGTGACAGCTGCGGATGCGTCGGTCTCCGCTGCGTGGATGCCGTCGGCGTACTCGACGCCGCGGTCAAAGAGCACCTGCATACCGACGCAGATTCCCATCACTGGTCGACCACCTGCGAGTCGAGAGCCGATCAGGCGCGGCCCTTGTACTCGATGCAAACCCTCCATGCATGCGGCATAGGCGCCGACGCCGGGAACGAGCAGACCATCGGCCTCCATCACGGTCTTCGGATCGGCGGTCACAATAACCTCGGCACCCGTGGTGGCCACAGCGCGCTCAGCTGAACGCAAATTACCGGAGCCGTAATCAAGGATGGCAACGGTCGGGGTCTTCGTCGAAGGTGAGACTTGTTCCATAGTTGGACATTTTAAGGCGCTGGGAATCGATGTTTGCCACTTACCCCAAGAAAACTGCCTGGATAGGCAGAAGCACTGGTATACAACTACCGAATACTTTGGTAAACTCAAGGTTAACAACAGGTTAACTAAGTTATTGATTTATCCCTAAAACCCCTGATTACTTTTTCACAGAGAGGCTCCGACGCCATGACTACCGCATCCGTTCTTAGTAAATCATTTGCCATTGTCCGCGAGGACCTTCACCGGCTCTACGGTGCAGCCTGCGATGCTGCGACCATCGATTCCATCCTCGACGATGTCATTGCAGAGCTGTCCAACTCTGCGAAGGTGACTAACTTCCTCCCCGTCCTCGCCGAACGCGAGGCCACCGAACGCATCAAGGCCGCGAGCGGATGCAAGGACTTCGCCCCGCGCCAAGAGATTCTCTTTGCCGATAGTCGCGGTTCCGGCCGTAGCCAGATTGCCACTGCCCTGGCCTACCACCTGGTTGGTGACGAAGTCTTTATCCGCACTATCGGCCTCAATCCAGAGGATGGCCTGAACCCTCGCGTCGTCGCGGCTCTTCACGACCGTGGCGTGGACACCTCACGCCTCACCCAAAAGGCGATTACTCCCCGCGTTTCCCACCGCGCCGATGTTGTCGTGCTCATGGGCATCGACGAGACACCAGCAGTCCCCGGCGACCGCTACGTGGAATGGGATGTCGCAGATCCGGACAGTCTCACAGACGATGAGCTGCAGTCGCTTATCGACGATATCGAAACCCGCCTGCGGGCTCTCTTCACCGAGATGGACGTCGCCGTCGCATAAACAGGCACGGCTGACCCCACACCGGGGGTTGCATCTAATAACCAAAAGAGTGGCTGCGCAAGAACTTGCGCAGCCACTCTTTTTCAAACGTCTCTTTGTATGTAGTTACTTCTTCTTGCGGTCCCGAACCGTCAAACGCGTCACTGCATTCTTTGCCGGGCGGGCAACACGCACAGCGGCCTCCGGCGTACGACGCTTCACGGCATCCCCCAGACGACGCAGCGTAGCGCGGGTGTTCTGGTACTCCGCCACGCGGTGCTTTCCGATGATTCGGTCGAGCACCGCACCAATGAGGCCAACTGCCAGCAGAGCTGCCGCAAAGGCAAAGACAGCCGGGTACGGACGGAGTGCAGCCGCGGCTACGGCTCCCAGAACGAACGAGCCGATACCAGTGCCCGAGTCAAAGGACATGTTCCAGAAGGCACTGGCCTCAGCAGTACGGTCACGCGGCAGGCGGGCAAACATCAGCAGCAGAGCCTCATTTTGCACTATGCCGAAGCCCGCGCCGTAGAAAACGGCCGCAACCAGCAGCAGCCAGGCCGACAAATCAAAGAGAACCACGCCGGACATCATCAGCAGACCAATAAAACCACTGATCAATGCCGGAATCAGCAGAATTCCAGCCTCCGACTTCCGGTCGGCGTAGATTCCTGCGAAATAACGGAACACCATCTGCGCGCCACCGAGAACAGACAGCGACAGGCCAGCCACAACCGCACCGGAGACCAGATCGATTTCGCGAGCTGCCGGGGCAAGGAATGCGGAAATACCACCAAAGCCCATCGCAATCGTGCAAATTGCGAGCGCGGGAATGGCCACCAGCTTCCATGTGGCAACGTGCTCAACGGGGCTCGGCTGAGTTGCTGCAGATCCGGGCACAGGATCGCCGACGTCTTCCTTGCCGCCCTTGCCCTCCTTCGGCGCTGGCTTAATCTTCGGGATAAAGAGTGCCATCAACGAACCGACAAGCGAGATGACGGCGCCCAAGACATAAACAGGGGTGTAAGAACCCGTCTTGTCCGCAATGATTAGTCCTAGTGGCAAGAAAATGAGCTCAGATAAACCAACTGCCACACCGAGAACGCCAGAGGCCTTACCCAGAAATTTCATTGGCACTAGCTCGGCAATCAATGCGGACTCGGCGACAGTCAACGCACCGAAGCCCATACCGCGGAGAACCGCAATGATGAGCACCAAAGCAGCATCGGTGCCAAAGATGTGCAGAATCGTCGGCAAGCCCAGAAACAGACCTGAAATCAGCATGGTCATGCCGTAGCCAAGACGGCGACACATACGTGGAGTCTGCGTCTGTGTGAGAACGGTAGCGGCCATAAAAACACCGGTGTAGGCACCGGCGAGCGAGGTTCCACCGCCATCGTCAAGAATTGCCTGCGGAATGACAGGCATGAGGAGTGACCAGCCACCGAAGGCGGCCATCACGGCGACTAGCGTAGGTACTAGTCCGGGCGCTTTCCACATGCTGTCCAGTTCGTCCAACTGCCTGCGGTCCATCACCCGGGACGCCATTTACTCCATCACTCCTATCAACCACAAAATTGCGCCGGCGAGCGCGATCACAGATAAGAGACCAAGGACAATTGTTCCGACCCTCGATCCGGATTTATAGAGTGACCATGTTCCGCCCACCAGCAGACCAGCGACAATGAACAAAAAATAAGTGCTCAGCGTCGATGCGGTAGACACCTGCGCTAAAAGCACGTCTACAGACGTTGTTACCATCGATTCCCCTAAAATGCCAGCTAAGGCGGATTTTCCGGTTTCCTACAGCGGCCGTCTACTACAGCTGCGACCTACAGAGTGCCCTTGGTCGACGGCACACCGTGGACGCGCGGGTCGTCCTCGACGGCAGCACGCAGGGCACGGGCCACAGCCTTGTACTCAGCCTCGGTGATGTGGTGCGGATCGCGCCCGTAGAGACAGCGAACATGCAGCGCAATACGGGCATTTAGGGCGAAGGACTCAAAGAAATGCTCATTGATAACCGTTGCGTAGTGACCACCAATGACGGCAGTCAACATCTGCTCTGGTTCGCCAGTGCCAACGAAGTACGGGCGACCAGACACATCAACCACTGCGTGTGCCAGCGTTTCATCCATCGGGATATAGCAGTCACCAAAGCGACGAATACCAGACTTGTCCCCCAACGCCTGGGCGAAGGCCTGCCCCATCACAATGCCGGTATCCTCCACCGTGTGGTGCGCATCGACCTCGGTGTCGCCGTTGGCGTGCACAGTCAGGTCGAAGCTGCCGTGGGAGCCGAAAGCGGTCAACATGTGGTCGAAGAACGGCAGACCGGTCGAAATATCGGTCTTGCCGGTGCCATCGAGATTCACCGAGCAGACGATGCTCGATTCGCGGGTGGCGCGCTCGACACGGCCAACGCGCTCAGTGCGCTCTGCCTCCAGATGGTCCTTATCACTGAAGTGCATAAGTCAGATCTCTCCTTGTAGTGGGATGTACCGGCAGCATTTCGCTTAAGCCAGCGCGGTCGCTGCCAATTTCTTGGCCGCCGCCAGCAGCGCATCATTTTCGCTGGGCAGACCAATAGTGGCACGGAGACGACCGGGCACGCCAACATCGCGGATGAGTACTCCCTCATCCAAGAAGCTCTGCCATGCCGTCGCGGCATCGGCGAAACGACCGAAGAATACGAAGTTGGAGTACGAGTCAATCACGTCGTAGCCATAGCTGTTCAGGGCGGCTACGACGCGATCACGCTCGTCGGCAAGCTTTGCGACGGTCGACAGCGTCGCATCCGAGTGGCGAAGTGCAACCGTGGCAGCGGCCTGCGTCAACGTCGACAGGTGGTATGGCAGACGTACGAGCATCACAGCATCAATAAATGCCGGGTTAGCAACGAAGTAGCCGAGGCGGCCTCCGGCGAAGTCGAAAGCCTTGCTCATCGTGCGGGAGACAACCAGCTTCGACGGGAACTCAGCCAGCAGCGTTGTCGCCGACGGCTCCTCAGTGAACTCGGCGTAGGCCTCATCGACAATGACGATGCCCGGCGCGGCTTCAATAATGCGGCGCAGGTCAGCGAGCGTGGTCAGGTTGCCAGTCGGGTTGTTCGGAGTCGTGATGAAGATGACGTCAGGACGGTGCTCGGCAATGGCCGCGAGCGCACTATCCATGTCGATGTCGAAGGTCTCCGGGTCGCGGTCGATGCCGATGAACTCCGTCTGCGTGCCGGACGAGAGGATCGGGTGCATCGAGTAGCTGGGCACAAAGCCCATTGCGCTGCGCCCCGGCCCGCCAAATGCCTGCAGCAGCTGCTGGAGAATCTCATTGGAGCCGTTGGCGGCCCATACCTGGTCGACGGTGATGTCCACGCCGGTCTGGCGGGTGACACAGTCGGCGAGTGCGCTGCGCAGTGCTACTGCGTCACGGTCCGGGTAGCGGTTGAGGTCAGAGGCGACCTTCTCCAGTTGCGCCACCAGGTCGGCGATGAGGTCATCGGATGGCGGGTACGGGTTTTCGTTGGTGTTCAGGCGAACATCGACGTCGAGCTGCGGGGCACCGTAGGCTTCCTCGCCGCGCAGTTCGTCGCGCAGTGGCAAATCTGCCAGCGCCAACTTGGCTACTGACGGCTGTGGCTGATTCTCAGGCTGGTTGCTCATTAGTTGTTCCCCTTTTCTGCGCCATTGATCTCAGAGCCGAGAAGCGTCTCAAAGCGGGCACGGATGGCCTCGCCGTGCGCTGGCAGTCGTTCTTCGTTGGCCAGGACTACTACGCTGTCGGCAACTTCCTTCAACGCGGCCTCGTTGTAGTCAATCATGTGGACCGACTTCAGGAAGGTGTGCGTTGACAGGCCCGAGGCGTGGCGGGCGGTGCCGGAGGTCGGCAACACATGGTTAGAGCCAGCCGAGTAATCGCCCAGCGGCACCGGCGAGAAGCGACCGATGAAGATTGCACCGGCATTGGTAATGCGTTCGGCATCGGCCTGCGCGTTTTCGGTGTGGATCTCCAGGTGCTCAGTGGCGTAAGCATCTGCAACCTGGATGCCAATATTCATGTCGTCGACAAGCACGATGCCAGACTGATCGCCGGTCAGCGCCTCACGAACGCGGTCGGCGTTCATGGTGACCTCGTACCGGTTTTCGACCTCGCGGTCGACGGTGGCGGCGAAATCGGCGTCGTCGGTGATAAGCACGCTGGCGGCCATGACGTCGTGCTCAGCCTGGGAAATCAGGTCGTAGGCGACGGAGACAGGATCAGCGGTGTTATCTGCGAGAATGGCAATTTCGGTCGGGCCAGCTTCGGCGTCGATACCGACGACCGAGCGGCACAGGCGTTTGGCGGCGGTAACGAAGATGTTGCCCGGACCGGTGACCATGTCGACCGGCTCGAGGCTCTCGTTTTCATCGCCGTATGCGAGCAGTGCGACGGCCTGTGCACCACCGACGGCCCACACCTCGGTCACGCCAAGCAGCTTGCAGGCAGCCAGGATGGTCGGGTGCGGCCAGCCGTCGTTGTCGGCCTGCGGCGGAGAGGCGACGACGAGGGACTCCACACCAGCTTCCTGAGCTGGGATGACGTTCATCAATACAGACGACGGGTAGACGGCGTTGCCCCCGGGGACGTAAAGACCGACGCGCGAAACCGGAATCCACTTCTCGCGGACAATGCCGCCGGGCAGAATTTCAACAGTCTTATCATTCGGCTTCTGAGCAGCGTGGAACGCGCGCACGCGCCCGATGGACTCCTGCAGAGCAGAGCGGACATCGTCTTCCAGCGCAGCTTCCGCGGCATCGATAACCTCCGCTGGAACGCGCATGGATGCCGGACGAATACGGTCAAACTTCTCGGAGTACTCCATCGCCGCTTCCACACCACGGACTGCCACGTCATCGACAACGGGCTTGACCGTGGGAATCATCGAATCAACGTCTGCCGCACCACGCGGCAACACTCGACGCAGAGTGGCGGTGGTGGGAGTCTGACCGCGAAGATCAATAGTGGACAACATAATTAATTAGTAACCGCCTATTCGCACGATGGATTCATACGTGAGCACTTCAGAGTGACAAAGAAATGACAACAAAGTATTGAAAATCTGGGTCAAAGCCAAAGACTTTATCCACGGTTTTCGCTACTATTCGCCCTTAAAGGCACCCTTGAGTATGAACTAAGCATATCTTTCTCACGTTAGGTTCATACCGATTGCCCCATTTAACCCCTCATACTGTGGCGCAAGTTAGCTCCGCCACAGTGCCCCATTACAGTGTTAAGGAAAGTAGTAACCAGTCGTAGAAAGGTCAGCTGTTGAACCAGGAAGGAAACAGCCCGGATTTGCCGGAGCTCGTCGCAGCCTATGCAGACGCGACCGCAGCCGACAATTCCCTGGCCACGCGCCAACTGGAATCAGTTTTCGCGCATCATTTCTACAACCCACAGCTCTTTTCTGACCCGGAAGCCCACGGCGTTACCGAACACGTCGGCGCGTTTTACCGCATAGTCCGCGAGGTCACCGAATCGCTCGGCATGATGACGGCTGCGCACGATGCCGCCCTGAACTGGATGGTATGGGCATCCGATAACGACAACGTCCCGGAGTACTGGCGCGCCCGGGCACGGCTAGCGGCGGATGAAGCCCGCCGCTACACCACCTTTATCGCCGATGGCCCCACCTCTGCTGCCGCAGAGACCGAAATCCCACTCATCGCACGCATGAGCAGGGAGATCACCTCGTACCGGGCACTCGTGCTTGCCGACGATCTGGATGCCCCAACCAGCAGTCACAGCGCGGTGACCACGGATGCGGATGGGCCGCGGCCGCAGGAATCGTCGGCAAGCGAAGAAGCGGAGGAGCCGTTTAGCCCACGCCAGTGGAAGAAGCGGGCGGCACTGACTGACGCGCTGATTCGGATTGCAAGCGCCCTGCGAAAGGTCAACCGCGAGGACTTGGCACGGGAGCTGCACGAGATGATTCGTGCACTGCCAAATGAGGATAAGTTTGAGTCGATTGCGCTGGCGAAGACTCTGACGGAGGCATCACTGCTGCACCGAGCCGGGAAAGTCGTCGACGCAGCGCGACTTTGCGCCTCACAGCTCAATGCAATCGGTAACCGCTCCGTAATCGCGGGCCTTGAGCTGAGGCAGAATTTGGCACGGTACTCGATAGAGACAGGTAATAGCGATACCGCGTTCCGAATGCTGTCAAACAACGTGGCAGTCGCGGACCAGCACAGACTGGACACTGACTATATTCTCGCGGTTCGTGAGATGGCAGACATCAACTTCGAGGTGGCACACAACAAGCCCGATGCCGGGGAGATGCTGAAGCTAACTCAGCGCGCCCAGGATGTGTCGGCAGACTACCCCAACTGTGAAGTCACCATGGAAATCGCGCTGCTGAAGGCAACGGCACTGTACGAGCTCGGAGATTTCCACCATGCCGGCCAGGAAGCGGAGTCGGTTGCAAAGTGGTCTGAGCCTACCCAGGATTCCGCACGTACTGATTTTTCCTGTGCCATTGCGGCGGAATCGGCAGTCCAAGAGGGCAATACTGAGCATGCCGCAGTACTCTTCGACGCACTGGCCGATATTCGTGCCGGATACTCGTCCCCGATTTCGCCTGCGGAAACTCTGATGGATGCCGCACTATCGCTCAGTAACGTGGGCGCCACAAGTGAGCTGACCGACCACCTGATGGAACGCTCACGCGGCTACGTGGTTGGATCCTGGGAATCGGCCAAGTGGCACGAAGCGCAGGCACTGCTGTGCTGGTCTGTGTGGGACAACGACGGCGTGTACAAGTACGCCGACGAAGCTGCCGAGCTTTTCTTAGAAGCCCACGCCCCTGCCGACGCCGCCCGCACACTGACTATCGCGGTGCGTGCTGCTGCTAGTGATAACAATGAGGATCGCGCCCGCCGGTTCGCGGTTCGCATCGGCGACCTAGTCGGCCCGGATCACCCAGTGCGCGATGAAGTTCGTGGACTAATGCGTAGCTTTTCAAACCCGGATTAACAGCGCACCCGACTGCACAGGTCTGAAAAACAAGGCAGTTTTTGCATCTTCCCGATGCCACGGGCGAAGATAGTCCAATGGTCTGGTGGGAAGAAGAAAACTCTGAGTCTGGAATTCAAGTTGGCGATTGGGATGCCGGCATCGCTGCCGACTACGCGTCAGGGAATTCAGAAAACGCATCAGCAACGGAGAACTCGTCCGAACCCCTGGACTTTCCTCCCCTGCCCAATCCGCTAAAGGCATTACCGGACTCTCTCCCGGAGTTGCTGGTTAATTCCCGCAAGGCCGGTGCCACGCTCGACCACGTCACCAGTTGGCGCGCTGTCACCAAATTCGCCCACACGCACTGGTTGGCCGACGCGCCTACCAACTCCCCCGATGTCGTTGGCGAATTCCACGCACTCAGGCACGCAGTCGCCGACCAACTGGAATTAGTAGAAGAAGCCGCTGCTGCACGCGCCGAGTGGCTGCGCTGGGCAACTGAGGCCAACATCCGCCCCGCGATCTTGCACGCACGCTCCTACGGAGCATTCGCCGAGGCAGAGGCCTTCATCGACGCCAACCCAGGTGATGCCATCACCGGCCGGCGCCCCGAGGACTCCGAAATCCCCGAGCTGATCAGTCTTACTAAGGACATCGTCGCCACCACTCCACAGCCCGGCGAGGCCTATTACTACCTGGTCAGCGCGGCTGTTGCCGGCGCCGCAGCATCGCTGGCGCGCCGGGCGGAAATCGCCGGTCAACTCTCTGAATGGTCCGCACGCTGGGCACCAAAGCGAAGCAGTTTCGACGACCGCAAGCTGTTGGAGGCGCAGCTCGCACACAGCCGTGGTGAGCTGCGCAGGGCCGCCCGCATCGCAGCCAGCGTCGCGGCAGCCCCTCAGTCGGAACCCGTCACCACGACGATTGAAGCACGCCAATTCCTGGCTTTCCTCTCTCTGGAAGCTGGTGAGGAAGCGGAGGCAATCCGCCAGCTACGCCCAATCGTGCAAGCTGGTCTCGATGCAGGACTCACGGTCGCGGTGCTTCGCAGCGTGCGTCTGCTCTGTGCGCTTCTCAACGCCCACGGCGATTTCGCGGAATCCGCCGAAATTGCCCGCCGCGCGCTCGCCAGCGCCGAGGGCATGCCGGTTAACCCCATCACCATGGATATCCAGCTCGTTTTGGCCCGCAGCCTCCTCGACGCCGACGAGGTTGACGAGGCGCTGCGCTTTGCCGAACCAGTTGCGCACTGGTCAGCTTTTACCGCCGATGAAGAACGCACCGACGCGGCATTTTCTATTGCCTCCACAGCCGCGGGTCTCGGCAATAATCCCCGCCAGGCGGCAAAGCTGCTCATCGAACACGGCGAGCACCTTGAACGCAACGGCGATACCAAGGGTGCTGCCAAGGCCTACCGCCAGGCTGCGCGTTCCATCATTCATGTCATTGACCTGGTCATTTCCGAAGAGGGCTCCGAATTCACCGCCGAGATCGTCTCCGAGGACGCTTCCGCCGCCATTGACCACACGCTCAACGAGGCTGAGGACCTGCTGCTGCGTTCTCAGAAGCTCATCTCCGACGACTGGTCACTCGCCGACTGGCACGACGATGCCGCCTACGTCTTCTACTCCGCTGGCCGCGACACTTTGGCCATCAACCATGTGGAAGCCGCCGCGAAGGGCTACCTGCAGTCCGGCGATGGCGAGGAAGCCGCCCGCGCGCTGCTGGCGGGGGTTCGATACCGTCTCGACGCGGGTGATTCCGACGGTGCCGCCGCCTACGCCCGGCGCGTCGAAGAGCTTCTGCCCCGCGACGTGTGGGAAGGCCATCCTGTTCTCGATGCCCTTGACGTCATCATCATTCAGTCGCTTGACGACGAATACTAGCGCCCCGCCCACTTCAGTGCTGGCGGTGGCACAAAGTAGAGTGTTAGGTCATGACTACTTCTGGTGATTCCGCGACTTCTAGCCCGCAGCAGCTTTTCGACGCCGCCACTGCATTGGCTGAGGAAAACAACCTCTGGGAAGCAGCCCTAACTCTGATGCAGGGGTTCGAGGAGCTCGGCGACAAGGCTGATGCCCCGCAGACCGACAGTCTGGGGCGCCCCATCCGTGGCTCTGCACCAAAGCTGATGGACAAGGCCGCGGACTGGTTGGATTTGCTGGATAACCTGGAGAAAGACGGCTTCGAGCCGACCGCGGACACCCCTCCGCGCCACTTGCGCTGGGCGATGTGGCACACCTTGAACGGCCAGGCAGAGATTCGTCGAGGACATCAGGGGCGCGCCATTGATCACCTGGAGTTGGCGGCGGGACTTTTCCAGTCCGACAAGCTCAATATCCAGGCCGTGCCTCTGCTTGCACAAATTGCACAGTGCCACCTGCATTTGGGCGATGTCGCTGCTGCGGAGAAGGCGCTTTACCGCGCACAGGAAACCTGTGATGAGCAATCGCGGGAGCGCTGGGGGTCGGCACTAAGCGAGATTGGCGCAGAAATCGCCCGTCGCTTGTAGGCGAAGCTGCGAAGCGATACCGGGGGCTGATTCAGCTACTGCTCGTCGAAGTCGAGTCCGACATCGAACACCTTGGCCGAATGGGTTAGCGCGCCCACAGCCAGGTAATCGACACCACAGGACGCGTACTCACGAGCCACATCGATGGTCAGTCCACCAGAGGACTCAAGCTGCGTGGCCGGAGAAATCTGCGAGCGGCGCTGCACCGCAATCTGGGTCTCCCAGACCTCGAAGTTGTCCAGCATGACAATATCCGGCTTCATCGGCAGGATCTCATCGAGCTGTGCGAGGGTATCGACTTCCACCTCACACGGCAGCTCCGGGTACTGATCCCGCACCCTCTTCAACGCACCGGACACGGAACCGACAGCCACCACGTGATTGTCCTTAATCAGTGCTTCATCGCCCAAAGCGTAGCGGTGGTTAATTCCGCCGCCGCAGGTCACAGCATACTTTTCCAGGTTGCGCAGCCCCGGCAGCGTCTTTCGGGAATCGCGCACCCGCGCACCGGTGCCAACAATCGCGTCGGCCCACTGGCGCGTCGCAGTAGCTACACCACTGGCGTGCGTGAGGATATTCAGCATTGTCCGCTCAGCAGTCAGCAACCCCCGAGTCGGCGCAGAAATCGTTGCGAGCACTGTGCCAGGACGCACCAGGGTGCCATCTTCAACGTGCTTTTCGACGGTGAACTCACCCGAGATGACCTCCTGCAGCGTCCACTCCACCGCATCGATTGCCGCGATAACGCCCTCTTGCCGGGCCACCAGGCGGGCGCGTGCCTGCGCAGATGCCGAGACTGTCGACAGCGAGGTGACATCCGGCCCGAAGCTCATGTCTTCCTGTAGTGCCGTCCGAATGAGGCCACGGGTGATGTTTTCGTTCAGCACCCCGCGCAGAGTGTCCTTCTCAAGAGTCATGGCTAGCTAATCCCTGTCCTTTTCAAACCAAGTGTGGCACCCCAAAGTATATGGTCGTGCCAATGCCGCTTCGACGACTTTCCTTGCGGCTACGACCTGAACCGATTGCGGGAGCCGATCGATAACCGCCAACGTCTGCCGCAAACTCTGCTCATTGCGCGTTACACCAGCGCCTTCCTGCATCGCCGTCTGCAACCGGAAAAGCTGACGCGGCTCCAGTTCTGGCCGTAGCTGCGGCAGGCTTTCAACGGCCGCTGCGAATTCCTCGTCCCCGACCGGCACAGCGTGTGTTTCAGCGACTTTTTCGGCCACCCGCTTGCCGACGACCAGTCCCTCCAGCAACGAATTGGAAGCCAACCTGTTGGCACCGTGAAGTCCCGTCGCGGAGCATTCGCCGGCCGCAAAGAGACCCGGCACGCTAGTTGCACCGAATGGGTCGACGGCAATGCCACCACAGGTGTAGTGGACCGCCGGTGCCACGGGAATGAGGTCCTTGGTCGGATCAATCTCCGCTGCGGTCAGGCCCGCTGTAATCGTCGGAAAGCGGGCGGCGAAGTTGTCGATGTGACGTGCGTCGAGGAAGACGTGGTCCTCGCCGAGCTCGCGCATGCGGGTCGCGATGGCGCGCGAGACGATATCGCGCGGAGCCAGGTCCCCGCGAGGGTCAACGCCGGCGGTCACACTGTTGCCCCGGGAGTCGACGAGAATGGCTCCTTCACCACGGACCGCCTCGCTGATGAGATGGCGTCGGCCGGTGCCATCTGATGCCGAGCGCTCGTCATAGAGCACCGTCGGGTGGAACTGGATAAACTCCATGTCCCGAATCTCCGCGCCAGCATCGGAGGCCATGCCGATAGCCTCGCCGCGGGCGCCCGAGGGGGCCGTGGTCGCACGGTAAATATGGCCCACGCCACCGGTAGCCAGCAGAGTGGCGCCTGCGCGAATAGCGCCGCCACCACGGGGATCCGCTACCAGCGCCCCCAGCACGCGGCCGCCTTTGCCAGCGATGAGCTGGCGCGCTGTAGCGTTTTGCAGTACTCGCACGCCGGTGACTGAGGCCTCTAGAGCGCGCTCGATTTCAGCACCAGTGGCATCACCACCGGCATGAATGATGCGCCGCGCGTGGTGTCCGCCCTCTTTGGTGCGGGAATATACGGCCGGGTTATCCGGCGCCGGGTCGAATGTGGCGCCTAGCCCAATCAGCCACTCGGTCGCCGCAGCGCCGGCGCGGATGATGGAAGCCACAGCCTCTTCATCGCAGTGTCCGGCACCGGCATCGAGAGTATCCGCGATATGGGAATCAGTGGTGTCGTCGAACCCGTTGGCCACATGGCCGCTGGGGTCGTCGTCAAGCCCGACGACCGCGAGCCCGCCCTGGGCGAGATTCGTGGCAGCATCGGCGAAACGCAGCTGTTTGCGGGCACCGACGCGCCACTCGACGCTGTCGATAACCAACACGTCGAGGCCGAGCTCAAGAGCCCGACGCGCAGCACTGAGCCCTGCGACTCCCCCGCCGATGACGAGGAAGTCACACGTCAGTGTCCAACTGTCGAATGATGGGCGCAGACCAAACGTGTTACTCGCCTCCGCCTGGGTTACCGATGGCGATCATGCGCTCGACCGAAGCGCGCGCCTTGTCGGCGACATCCGGCTCGACATCGACTTCATCAGTGCCCTCAACGAGGCAGCGCAGCAGAGCCGCCGGAGTGATGAGCTTCATGTACGAGCAGGAAGCGCGGTCGTTGACCGGCTCAAAGTCGACATCCGGTGCGGCCTTGCGCAGCTGGTGGAGCATGCCCACCTCAGTGGCCACGAGCACCTTGCCGTTGGGCTTGTTCTCCTTCAGCTTCTGCGCCTCGGTCAGCATCTCGCCGGTGGAGAGCATCTGCACGCGCTCGGGCTCGATGGTGCCTTCACCTGCGAGGTAAATCGCAGAGTTCGCGCAACCGCACTCCGGGTGAATGAACAGCTGCGAATCGGCGTTCTCTTCCGCGCGGTGCGCGAGTTCCTCACCGTTGATGTTGGCGTGGACATGGCACTCACCAGCCCATACCTTGATGTTGTCGCGGCCGGTCTCACGGCGGACGTGTGCGCCGAGGAACTGATCCGGGTTGAACAGGATCTCCTGGTCTTCCGGGATGGACTTGACCACGTCGACGGCGTTGGAGGAAGTACAGCAGATGTCGGTCAGAGCCTTTACGTCTGCCGTGGTGTTGACGTAGCTGACTACCAGTGCGCCGGGATTCTCTGCCTTCCACTCGGCCAGTTCATCTGCGGTGATGGAGTCCGCCAGGGAGCAGCCGGCGCGCTCGTCCGGAATAAGGACGGTCTTCTCTGGGCTCAGAATTTTGGCGGTTTCCGCCATGAAGTGAACACCACAGAAGACGATGACGTCAGCATCGGTTTCCGCAGCGATGCGGGAAAGTCCGAGGGAGTCGCCTGTGTAATCGGCAATATCCTGAATCTCCGGCAGCTGGTAGTTGTGCGCAAGAATTACGGCATTGCGTTCGCGGGCGAGGCGCTTAATCTCCTGGGCCCAGCGCTCATCTGCAACTACGCCACCGTAGCGGCCATCTTTATCGACTACCGATTCGTACAGATCCGATTCAAGGCGCGGCAGGCTGGAAGCATTGGCCGCAAGGCTGGTATTCACGGAAAACTACGTCCTTACTTCAATGGGCTGTGGCTACGACCGGAGAAAACGCCGTCACCGTTACCGGCAACGGTCCCCGGAGGCATTCGCAGCGGACTCAAACGGGCAAGTGCAAGAGACCTAAGCTCGCCACACAATATCGAAAAAGCCCCTAAATCGGGGCGAATACTGACATCGAAGACGAACCTATTTCCCAAAATTGTAAGGCTTGTATAAGCCTATTTCCCAATAACTACCCCTGTTCAGTAGGAAATAGTGCTTTACGACGGCTCCCGCGCAGAACCTCACTGTCTCACTTAGTGACCGAATCCGCGCCCGTAGCATTGTCTGCAGCGCTCTCGTTGCCTTCCGTGAAGTCCGTTTGGAACAACACCCGGGACCACAGTGCGAGCATGGCAACCAGTGGCGCGACCAGCAGCGCTACATAGGTCTTGAAGTCCGGAATCACCGAGAACTTATCGCCCGGCTGCATTCCCGCCAGATCCGGCTGGAGCAATGCCGCAACCGACTGACCGACGAGGTACGTCACTGCTGCGCTCATCAACGCGGAGAAACCCGCCCAGCCAATTGCTGTGAGCATCTGCACAGGGGTCGTGATGGCACGATTTCGGAACGTAGTAATTCCCAGCACCAGGCCGCTGATGGCAGTGACAGCAACAAACCAGAGCAGCCCAATAAAACCAGCGTCAACAGTTTCCTGAATAATCGCTAGTTGGTTATCCGGGAGCATTTGCACTTGCTGCTTGGGGCGCAGGAATGCCCAGGCCACTCCAGCTATCGTTCCCGTTACGACGGAGAAGAGAACAATACCCGAGGCCATTGCCACGCTCTGCTTTTCAACGTGTGGGACTCGGGTATTTTTCATAGTCATAGTTGACTAACTTACCTCACGGCGCACATCCGGTACTAGCGTGCCCGAATGGCGCACTAGCACAACCAGCGCCTTTTATCGCTGCTCCAACATAACGGAGTCCACTTCGCCGTGGCGCGAGCACTTTGCAGTCCAGCCGTCCGGACGCACCTGCACCACCATCCGGCGCCCACAGAGCTGGCAGAACCGAGGCGCCTCCAGTCCAGCTTTTGCACCATAGGAGCGTTCGCGCACTTCACCAGCTTCGAGGTCGGCGCCGGTAAAAGGATCGAACTTGGGCTCATCTCCCAGCACCATGGCCTGGAGCAGCTCCGTGGAGTCGACTTTCTTACTCCGCGGCGAGCGCGGGCTAGATGTCCGAGGCTTAGACAGTTGCATTGAGGGCCTTAATTGGGAGTCGTACCTTGCCAAGCATGTCCAGATCCTGCTCCGCCGGACGGCCCAGAGTGGTCAGGTAATTACCGACAATGACAGCGTTGATACCGCCGAGCAGCCCCTTTTCTGCGCCCAGGTCGCCCAGGGTGAGCTCACGACCGCCAGCAAAACGCAGGATGGTCTTCGGCAGTGCCAGACGGAAGGCACCAATGGCGCGCAGTGCGTCCTTGGCTGGCATCGGCTCGCGACCGGCGAACGGAGTGCCCGGACGCGGGTCGAGGAAGTTCATCGGCACCTCGGTCGGGTTGAGCTCCGCCAGGTCCTGAGCGAACTCGGCACGCTGCTCAAGGGTCTCTCCCATACCCAGGATGCCGCCGCAGCAGACCTCCATACCGGCTTCGCCAACCATGCGCAGGGTGTCATGGCGCTCTTCCCAAGTGTGGGTGGTCACGACCTGCGGGAAGTAGCTCTTGGCGGTCTCGAGGTTGTGGTTGTAGCGGTGAATACCAGCCTTGGCCAGGCGATCTACCTGCTCCTGCGTCAGAATGCCCATAGAGGCGGCCACATTAATGTCCACCTCTGCCTGAATGGCGGCGACGGCCTGTTCCATCTGGCTGAGCAGTCGCTCGTCCGGCCCCTTTACTGCAGCAACGATGCAGAACTCAGTCGCACCCGACTTTGCGGTCTGCTTGGCGGCGTCCACCAGTGCCGGGATATCCAGCCATGCCGAACGCACCGGAGACTCGAACAGACCCGACTGCGAACAGAAGTGGCAGTCCTCTGGGCAGCCGCCAGTCTTCAGCGAGATAATGCCTTCAACCTCGACCTCTTCGCCGCACCACTTCAAGCGCACCTCATGAGCCAGTGCCAGCAGATCCTCGATGCTGTCGTCATCGAGGTTCAGAACTGCCAGGGTCTCCTCATAGTTCAGCCCCTCACCGCGGCCGAGCACCTTTTCTCGGGCGAGTTCCAAAATGTCCTGCTGCTGTTGAGTCATGGGGGTGACGCTCCTTGAGGCTGGGGATAAAACTTGAACACCGTTTCAGAAGTTGTTCAGTTATCAAACTTAATACCGCAGCTACAGAATGTCGAACAGGGTTCAATTCCCGTCGTGTCGCGGATTTACGCTCCCCATTTCAGCCTTGAGACATCTTCCAGATGATTCTTCTTTCGTCTACGGTAGGCAGTGTGCAATTGACCAAGGACATCATTGTCGACGCAGCTCTCACCATTCTCAACGAGTACGGACTCGGCGATCTCACGATCCGCCGCCTGACTCGCCACTTGGGTACTGCCGCTGGCGCAATGTACTGGCACTACCCTTCCAAGCAGGCACTGCTGGGCGCCGTCGCTGACCGCATCTTGGCTCCCTGCACAGAGTTTTCCGCCACAGGCGATTGGCGTGCCGACATCGAAGCCGTCGCCGAGCTGCTCTACTCCTGCCTCACCGCTCATCGGGATGGCGCCGAGGTCGTCTCGGCCGCACTCGCTACGGGCACCGCCACGATTCGCCCCGAACAACTGCTTGCCGACGTCCTGGAGAATGCCCCCGAAACCTCCATTAGCACCCCATCAGCGGCTGATACCGCATCCGTCCTCGTGTACTTCATTCTCGGTGCGACAGTCGACCAGCAGACAGCCATCGCGCTTGACCTGAACGGCGCCAAGGGCGTTTCCAACAAGGGCGACACCAGTGGCGAGAACGCCGATGATAAGGATCTTGAGGTCGAGACTTCCTCTGAAGATGCTGCTGCACAGGCAAAAGAGCTCGGCCGCCAGCGCATTGCACTGGGAACCGAGCTCTTTATCGCCGGAATTGCGGGGGTTGCGGGGACTAAGGGAATCGCAGGTCATTAAGCCCCGCTGGAGCAATCACACTCACGGTCAAGCCGCGGCGCTAGAGCACCAGAGCTGCTACCCAACCAGCTGCCAGCAGCGGCAGGTTGAAGTGCAGGAAGGTCGGAATAACCGAATCGCGAATGTGGTCGTGCTGCCCGTCGGCATTGAGACCCATCGTCGGGCCGAGCGTCGAGTCCGATGCCGGCGAACCAGCATCGCCCAGAGCACCTGCAGTACCAATGATGGCGACGGTAGCCATCGGCGAGAAGCCCAGCGATACACACAACGGCACATAGATGATGGCGATAATCGGCAGCGTCGAGAAGGACGAACCAATACCCATCGTGACCACCAGACCAACGACCAGCATGGCGAATGCAGCGGCAGGCTTGTTGCCCGCAAACAGCTCTGCAGTAGCGGTCACCAGCGGCTCGATCTGGCCGGACTCCGACATCACCGAGGCGAAGCCCTGTGCGGAAATCATGATGAAACCAATCAGGGCCATCATCTTCATACCGGCGGTGAACACGTCGTCCGCCTCACGCCAGCGCACGGCACCGGTGAGCATGAAGATTGCCAGACCAGTGAGTGCACCAATCAGCAACGGATCGGCATCGGTCTCCATAGAATTCATCACAATCTGGACGACGAAAGTCACCACGATTGCAACGAGAGCAACGATAACTCGGTACTTCGACACCGGTTCGTCAGACTGGGTTTCTGCGTGTGAGGACTGGGCAATCGGCCGATCTTCGTAATGCCGTGGCTTCCGGTAGGAGAAAAATACGGCAATGGCCAGACCGGCCAGCATGCCGAGAGCCGGGATGCCCATCGTCATCATGATGTTGATATTGGAAACATCAAGGCCAGCATTCTCGATGTTCCCCAGCAGGATGTCGTTCAGGAAGATAGAACCGAATCCGACCGGAACCCACATGTAGGTGGTGACCAAACCGAAGGTCATCACACTGGTAATCATTCGACGGTCGATGTTGAGGCGGTTAAATACCGGCAACAGCGGCGGAATAATCAGCGGGATAAACGCAATGTGAACTGGGATGAGGTTCTGCGACATGATCGCCATGGCCAAAATGCCGGCGACCATGCCCCACTTGGTCCATGCCTCTGCCTTAGATTTAGCGCCTTCATCCTCCGTGCCGATCTTGGCAATCAGCCAATCGGCCAGCAGTTTGGGCAGCCCGGAGGATGCCACTGCCATGGCAAAGGCACCCAGCATGGCATAGCTCAGGGCAATCTTCGCACCACCAGAGAGGCCTTCCTGGAAGGCAACCATTGTGGCATCGAGCCCCATACCGGCGGAAAGACCACCGACTAAGGCGCCAATAAACAGCGCTAGCACAACGTGTACCCGGCAGACCGCCAGGATTAGCATCACCAAAACGGCGAGAAGAACGGCATTCATAAGGAAAATATTAAGGCAACCTTAAGTATTTCCAGCAACCGGGGCTAGAAAGATTTCACCCCAAAATCTTTACCCCCGGCTAATGCGGCTAATCAATCGAGACGAGTCCCTGGCCGCCCTGCACTGCGTCGCCGACTTCAACATGAATAGAGCCGACGGTGCCTGCAGCCGGGGCCGTAATCTCGGTTTCCATCTTCATTGCCTCGAGAATGAGCAGCACCTCCCCAGCCTCAATCTTCTGGCCTTCCTCGACCAAAATCTTGCTGACCGAACCTGCCAGTGGCGCCACCACCGAATTGGCGGAGACACCCGAGACACTAGCGGTGGCCGGCTCAACGGAAGCGCTCGACGATCCACCCAACACGATGGGCGAAAGACGCTTGGGCTCCTCAACTACTTCAACGTCGACATCGTAGGCAATGCCGCCGACAGTCACTTTCAATTTCATGGCTCAACAATCCTCACGTAGCAAAAGTCAATGAGTCAGACTCAATTAAGTCGGTTATCGAAAATTTCCAACTAACGCAGGTTGCGCTGCTGCTGGATCTGGCGTCCCTGCGCAGCCCACGTCTTATGGCGGTTGTATCGAATTGCCTTCACCTTGCCGCGATTGCCCAGGTACGCAGACACCGCTGCCGAAATGGCGATGACAGTATCCTCGGGGATATCTGCGTCCACGCGTTTGCGCAGTTCAGCCAACTCGCTCTCTGCCTGATTCAGTCGTGCCGTGGCCTTCTGCAAGCTTGTCGAGGTCGCATCCAACCGGTCGGTCAGTTCAGCGACGAGCGCTCGCAGCTCCTTAATCTCACCGATGCCGTCAGACATTACTGTGGCCCCAATCCGTGCTTCTTGGCCGGGCGAACCTCGCGCTTGTTACGCAGAACCGACAGTGCGTCAGCCACACGCAGGCGGGTTTCCGCCGGGTCAATCACGTCGTCGACCAGTCCGCGCGAGGCGGCGACATACGGCGTCGAGAAGCGTGTCTTGTATTCGGCGATACGCTCGTCGCGCACGCGCGCCTGCTCTTCCTCGTCGCCCGCGGCGGCAATTTCCTTTCGGAAGACCACGTTGACCGCACCCTCTGCGCCCATCACCGCAATTTCCGCGGTCGGCCATGCGAATACGTAGTCCGCACCGAGGTCCTTCGAGCACATCGCCAGGTACGCACCGCCGTAGGCCTTACGCATGACGACGGTCACCTTGGGCACAGACGCTGCGGAGTATGCGTAGAGCATCTTTGCGCCGTGGCGGATGATGCCGCCATGCTCCTGGGTGACGCCCGGCATGAAGCCAGGAACGTCAACCAGGGTGACCAGCGGGATGTTAAAGGCATTGCAGAAGCGGATGAACTTTGCGCCCTTGTCCGAGGAATTGATGTCCAGCACACCGGACATCACGTTCGGTTGGTTGGCGACAAAGCCCACGGTACGGCCCAAAACTCGACCAAAGCCGACAACCAGGTTGGTGGCAAAACCCGCCTGGCACTCGAGGAAATCGCCATTGTCCGCAATACGGATGATGACCTCGCGGACGTCGTAGCCCTTCTTGCCATCGACGGGGACGATGTCGCGTAGCTCTGGATCCGGCTCGGCGTCGAATACCGGATCCACGATTGGTGGCTCTTCCGTGTTGTTCTGTGGCAGGAAGCTTAGGAGCTTCTGCGCAATCAGGATGGCCTGCTCGTCATCGTCGGCAACGAAGTCGATATTGCCGGCCTTGGCCATGTGCGCATCAGCGCCACCGAGCTGCTCGGAGGTGACCTCTTCGCCGGTCACAGACTTAATAACACCCGGACCAGTGATGAACATCTGCGCCTTGCGCGTCTGAATGATGAAGTCGGTCAGAGCTGGCGAGTAGGCAGCGCCACCAGCACATGGGCCTGCAATGATGGAAATCTGCGGCACCAGACCGGATAGCCACACGTTGTTGTAGAAGACCTGGCCATAGCCCGACAGAGAGTCAATCCCCTCTTGAATGCGAGCGCCACCGGAGTCGTTGATGAAAACGAACGGAGTGCCGTTGTCGGCAGCAGCGCGCATGGTGGCCGCAACCTTGCGGGACTGCGTTTCACCAGCGGAGCCACCCATGACCGTGAAGTCCTGGGAGGCCACGTGTACTGCCCGGCCGAGAACCGCGGCAGTGCCGGTGACCACGCCGTCGGCAGGCGCGTCGGCAGTATCCATGCCGAAGTCGGTGGTGCGGTGAGTCATGAACATCCCGGTTTCACGGAAAGTGCCCTCGTCGACGAAGTTGTCGATACGCTCGCGGGCAGTCATCTTCCCACGTTCGTGCTGCTTGGCCTGGCGGGCTTCACCGCCACCGGACTCAACACGGCGACGCTGAGCATCCAAATAATCCAGGCGCTCCGCCATCGAGGCATCGACGCCCGGCGCGACGGCATCCGCCGAATTCGGCTGGTTTGCTGAACTTTGCGACATTGCTATCTCTTCTCCCGATGTTCCTAGGCGGGTTCCACCTGGACGGTCTGCGAACGACCGCCAACGGTAACCTTGTAGCGAATTGGCTCGCGAATGGCATTGGCAGCACCTGAGGCCTGCTCCGCCTCGCGCTTGAGCTGTTCGGCAGTCTTACCGACGTTCTTCGGCCCTTCGCCGCGCGTGGTGAAGAATCCCGGTGCGACGGATGGGAACAGTGCGTTGGTCAGGACGTCTTCGGCGGTGCCGTTGTAACCGTCGAGCTCCTTGGCCTGCTTGACCAGGTCGTCCCACTCGGGCTCGAGGAGATCAGCCGGGCGAACCGTGATTTCTTCCTTCTTGGTCTGTTCCGCTGCCTGCTTAATCAGCTCTGGGTTGCGCTCACCCGGGCACTGCCCGTAATAGCCGAGCATGAGGTCAGCGAACTCAGCCGTCATAACCTTGTAGCGTCCCATCAGCACGTTAAACACAGCTTGCGTGCCGACGATCTGCGAGCTCGGAGTCACCAGCGGCGGGTAACCGGCGTCCTTTCGGACAATCGGTACCTCACGCATAACCTCTTCGACGCGGTCACCCGCGCCTTGGGCCTTGAGCTGGTTTTCCATGTTCGACAACATGCCACCAGGAATCTGCGACATGAAAATGTCGGTATTGACCAGGGTTTTCGACTCGAACTCTGCGTACTTCGGACGCACCTTGCGGAAGTGGTCACGAATGGTGATCAGGTTATCCATGTTCAGGTCGGTGGTGTAGTCGGTTCCCTCCAACATTTCCACCAGCGACTCGGTCGGGTTGTGCCCCGGGCCCAGCGACATCGACGAAATTGCCGTGTCCACGACATCCGCACCAGCTTCGATGGCTTTCATCAAAGTCACCATCGTGACACCGGTGGTCGAGTGACAGTGGACGTTAATCTGGGTGTCCTCGCCGTAAGTTTCCTTGATGCCGCGGATGATGTCGTAAGCCGGCTGAGGTTTCAGCAGCGCTGCCATGTCCTTCAACGCAATGGAGTCCGCCCCCATATCCAGTAGACGACCAGCGAGCTTAACGTACCCGTCGACGTCGTGAAGCGGAGACGTCGTATAGCAGATCGTGCCCTGCGCATGCTTGTCGACGTTCTTGACCGCGCGCATGGCGTGCTCGAGATTGCGTGGGTCGTTGAGCGCGTCGAAAACACGGAATACGTCCATACCGTTTTCAGCGGACTTCTCGACGAACTTGTCAACCACCATGTCCTCGTAGTGGCGGTAACCGAGAAGATTCTGGCCGCGCAGCAGCATCTGCAGGCGACTATTCGGCATCAGCTTGCGGAATGTCCGCAGGCGCTCCCAGGGATCTTCATTAAGGAAGCGGATGCAGGCGTCAAAGGTTGCGCCGCCCCAGCACTCCACACTCCAAAAACCGGCCTTGTCCATTTCTTCACAGACATCGACCATGTCTTCCATAGCCATTCGCGTTGCCATGAGGCTCTGATGAGCGTCTCGGAACGCTACTTCCGTTACACCAATGGTTCGTGGACTCATAACTCCAAAAGTAAAGGCCTTTGGGAATCTTCGCGCGTTGGTGACCGCGAATATTGGTGATTCGGCGCCCGCCAAGGTGCGTTTAGAGTGTCAAATTGCCCACTTGCAGGGTTAAATACTTATTTTCGCGCGAAGTTTATGCTCTTAACCGTTCGACTCGAATTTTTCCTTGGGGGTCGTTTTTGCGAAGTGCGCTCGACAGATGGGACGGATGGCGCGCCCACACGGGACCGAAAAAGGCTCATGTTTTTTACAAAACGGTTAAGGTAGTCACATGAACCAAGCAAATACAGTCGGCGATTATCAAGTATGGCCGGGTGAGCCTTACCCGCTCGGATCTACCTACGACGGCGCTGGCACCAACTTTGCACTCTTTTCCGACGTTGCGGAAAAGGTTGAGCTTTGTCTGATTAGCGCCGAAGGCGAAGAAACACGCATTGAGTTGGAAGAAGTCGATGCGCATATCTGGCACTGCTACATCCCGTCTATCATGCCGGGCCAGCGCTACGCCTACCGCGTACACGGCCCATTCGATCCGGCCAACGGTAAGCGTTGCGACCCCAACAAGCTGCTGGTCGACCCATACGCCAAGGCTTTCGACGGCGAATTCGACGGTCACCCATCACTGTTCAACTATGACATTCATGACCACTCGAAGCGCAACACCGAGGACAGCCTGGGACACACCATGACCTCCGTGGTCATCAACCCATTCTTCGACTGGGGCGCTGACCGCGCACCTCGCACGCCGTACAACGAGACCGTGATTTACGAAGCCCACGTCAAGGGTATGACCATGACTCACCCGGATATCCCGGAGGAGCTACGTGGTACCTATGCCGGTCTCGCGCATCCGGCAATTATTGACTACCTCAAGGACCTTGGTGTCACGGCTATCGAACTGATGCCGGTCCACCAGTTCCTCCAGGACGACCACCTGCGCGAAAAGGGGCTGCGCAACTACTGGGGCTACAACACCTTCGGTTTCCTAGCACCACACCAGGACTACTCGGCTTCCCAGAAGCCAGGCGGAGCAGTCAGCGAGTTCAAGGGCATGGTGCGCGCATTTCACGATGCCGGCATTGAGGTCATCCTCGACGTGGTCTACAACCACACCGCCGAGGGCAACCACATGGGCCCAACCATCTGCTTCCGAGGCATCGACAACGAGGCCTACTACCGCCTGGTCGAAGGCGATCGCCAGCACTACATGGACTACACCGGCACCGGTAACTCCCTGAATGTGCGCCACCCACACTCGCTGCAGCTGATTATGGATTCGCTGCGCTACTGGGTCTCCGAGATGCATGTCGACGGCTTCCGCTTCGATTTGGCATCCACCCTGGCTCGAGAATTCCACGATGTGGATCGCCTCTCCGCCTTCTTTGACTTGGTGCAGCAGGATCCGATTGTCAGCCAGGTCAAGCTCATCGCAGAACCGTGGGATGTCGGCGAAGGTGGCTACCAGGTCGGTAACTTCCCACCGCAGTGGACTGAATGGAACGGTAAGTACCGCGACACCATCCGCGACTTCTGGCGCGGTGAGCCATCCACGCTCGGCGAGTTCGCTTCACGTATCACCGGCTCCTCGGACCTGTATGCAAACAATGACCGCCGCCCAACTGCGTCGATTAACTTCGTGACCGCGCATGACGGTTTCACCCTCAACGACTTGGTCAGCTACAACGAGAAGCACAATATGGCCAACGGCGAGGACAACCGCGATGGCGAGTCCCACAACCGTTCGTGGAACTGCGGTGTGGAAGGCCCGACCGACGACGAGCGCATCATTTCGCTGCGCGCCCGCCAGCGTCGTAACTTCCTGACCACTCTCCTGCTGTCCCAGGGCACTCCGATGATTAGCCACGGTGACGAAATGGGACGTGGCCAGAAGGGCAACAACAACGTCTACTGCCAGGACAACCGTTTGGCCTGGGTCGACTGGAATCAGACTCGTACCAACTCTGAACTGGTCGAATACACCCAGTTCCTGACTGAGCTGCGTGCGGAACACCCAGTCTTCCGACGCCGCCGCTTCCTGCGCGGTGGCCCGCTCGGTGCGGAAACCGACGATCGTGACATTGCCTGGCTGACCTATGAGGGTCGTGTCATGACGACCGATGACTGGAACTTCGACTTCGGCAAGTCGTTGATGGTCTGGCTCAACGGCGATGCCATCACTGAGCCTGACCGCCGAGGTCACAGGATTGAGGATGACTCCTTCCTGCTGTGCTTCAACGCCCACCACGAGGACATCATGTTCCAAATTCCGGGCACCGAATACGCACACAGCTGGGAAGTCATCATCGACACCACAGAGATCACGGGTCGCCCGACCCGCGAGCGCATCGTTGAGCCAGAAGGCGAGCTCCGCGTGCCAGCCCGTTCTACCATCGTGCTGATCGAGCGACACTAGCCGCGTCCGCGTTGGGTGTAGGGGCCTGGGCCTGGGTTGGTTCCTACACAAAAATCCCCTGTCGGCGGAAGGCTTTTCTTCCACTGACAGGGGATTTTCGGCTCTGAGTTCAACTCAAAACAGGGTTTGGGTCAACACAGCACCGCGGGAGCCGAGCTGGCGTGAAGTCTTCTTACGCAGATGCGCGCATATTGAACTCCGCCTGAGAGTTCAACCAGTACTCCGGCTCGGTGTCAAAGTAGTCGGACAGTCGATTTGCGAGGTCAGTAGTGACCGCAGTGCGGCCGGTGCGAAAGCGCTCCAGAGTTGAGCTTGGCACGCCAATGGCAAGAGCCAGTCGGTAGATAGAGAGGTGTCGCGGCTCGAGGAAATTATCGTTCAAGATAGAACCAGGGTGCACAGGATGCGTGCTCAAAATGTTTACTCCTTATTTCATCGCTTCACTGGCATACGTTGTTTCCGCTTTGCCCTACGCTTGAGCTCGAAAGCTCGAACGACCAGTTACCGCCGTTCGTCGAAAAGTATAAGGAGCGCCCGCTCAAAATGCATCCGGACATTTAACCCCCCAAAACATGTGGTTTTCAGGGGTACAGACACCCCCACTGTCCGAACGCTCCATAAATATTCCTATTTTTGTGGGCATTTCCACATTGTCGGAAGCCATGTGTACTCGGCGAGAACCGCAGGTACCGCAGCCTCTATGGGGCTCAATCCGCCATCGGCGCTACCATCTAGTGCATGACTACGACCACGCCATCCTCCGAGCCCGCCGTCGTCTTCGAGCTCACCGGCGACACGGTGACTATTACCGCAGATGGGCTCCGCCTTACCCACACCATCAACACGGCTAGCACCGCCCCCGCGAAGCCCCTCCCGCTTGCCGACGTTGCCGAGGTCGCATCGGCAAGTAAAAACGGTGTCTACACTCCGGCCAACCGCTTTTTCCCCGGCACGGTAGACCTCGGGGTAGCTTTGCCAAAGGCCCGTGTGATGCCTCATCGTCAGGCAGCAGCGCAGTTGCTGGCAGACCTCGTGGCGGAGATAGCCAAGAATCCTGAGTTCTACAACTCAGCAGATGCTTTTACTTCCACGTTGATGCCGTGGGTGGCACAGCGCGCGGCGGTCACCGAAGGCGTGAGTGTGGTTGAGGGCGCGGGCGACGTCGTAAAGCACTCTGTGCCTTTTGCACCGCTTCCTACTGGGGATGAGGTTGCGGTGTCAGACATCGCACCGTTTGCGGCGTTCGATGTAGAGACAGCGAACGAAGACACCGGCTCGATTATTCAGCTTGGTGTTGCGGTCGTGCGTGGCGGGAAGGTGACGGATCGTTATTCCTGGATGTGCCGTCCGCCAAAGGGGCTGGAGTATTTTGATGAAGCCAATGTCGCGATTCATGGCATCACGGCGGCGGATGTGGCCGGTGAGCCGTCATTTCCGGAGCAGCTGGCGAAGTTTATTGACGTCGTTGGGGATTTGGACGTAGTTGCTCACAATGCGCGGTTTGATTTCACTGCCCTGTCGCGGGCGTGCCGGGCGGAAGGCATTCCAGCACCGAAGTTGAATTTTGCGTGTACTTATATGTGGGCTCGGCAGATGCAGTTGGGGCTGCCCAATTTGAAGCTGCCGACGTTGGCGGAGGCCGCGGGGGCGTCGCTGGAGAATCATCATGATGCGACGGCGGATGCGGTCGCATGTGCTGAGGTAGCGCTGTGGTTGATGGAGCAGCAGCGCGCGACATCGGTGGCTGATTTGAGCCAGAAGGTCTCGCTGAGCTTGGGCCAGATTGGCAGTGGACGAGTGCGGATGGTGCGCTATGACCCGTCCGGTGTCGCCAGCACTGGTGCCGGGACCAACGCGGGCACTGGTGCTGGTGCGCAGTCCGGCAGTTCCGCGCCGTCACGTCGGCCGCGTCGCAATGCGAAATGGGATGCGGCCAAGACACCGGACACCATTCCAGACCCGAATCCGGACGCGGATCCAAGCGGCCTGCTGTACCAGCAGCGGGTGACACTGACCGGCGATTTTGCACCGTATGACAAGGGGTTTCTGTGGGATAAGATCGCCTTTGCAGGTGCGAATATCAATAAGGGTGTCACGAAGAAAACGACCATTTTGGTCGCCGGTCCGTGGGATTCGGTGACGTCGAAGGAGAAGAGGGCTCGACAGCTGCAGGCCGAAGGCCAGGAAATCCAGATTTGGACTGAGAAGGAGCTCTTCACCGCACTCGGGCTGAATCCGGAAGAGGATGGCGCGTCCGAAGCAGGAGACACTGCGGAAGGAACACCTAGCGCCAGTGCCGGGGACAACTCCAGTGAGTCGGTTCCGTTGTTCGGTTCTACTTCCCTGCCGGGCGATGACGGAATGCCACCCTTCTAGGCAACGTTCACGAGAAGAAATTCGCATTCGGACGGCGGGCGCAGACTCTGGGGCTAGCTGCTGCCACAGCGGTCAGGCAGCAGCTTTTCCTGGTCGGCGGTATAAAGGGGAACATGAGTCGCCGACCAATTACGTCCACCTACCGTCTCCAACTCCGTGGCCCCAAGGCCGACCCAAACGGGCGCGCTTTCACGTTCGCTGACGCGGCTGAACAGGTCGGCTACTTGGCAGACCTCGGAATTTCACATCTGTATCTGTCGCCTATCCTCACCGCCGTACCGGAGTCTAACCATGGCTACGATGTCATCGATCCGACGACGGTGAACCCGGAGCTCGGCGGCATGGAAGAGCTGCAGAAGCTCGCGCAGGTGGCGCACAAGGCCGGTCTGGGCATCATTATCGACCTGGTACCGAACCACCTCGGTGTTGAGGAGCCCAAGCTCAATGCCTGGTGGTGGGACGTTCTGACCTATGGCAAGGATTCTCAGTTCGAGCCATACTTCGATATCGACTGGCACGAGGACAACGGTGCCAACGGCAAGATGGGGTTGCCGATTCTGGGCTCCCCGGAGGATATCGACAAGCTGGAGCTCGACACGTCTGGTGACGAGCCACTTCTGCGTTACTACGACAATGCATTCCCGGTGCGCCCGGGCACCGAGGACGGCACCCCGCAGGAAGTACATGATCGCCAGGCCTATCGCCTGATGTACTGGAAGGACGGGGTCATTGGCTACCGTCGATTCTTCAGCGTCAACGGTCTGGCCGGCATCCGCCAGGAAAACCCGGTGGTATTCGAGCACACACACCGCATCATCCGCGAGCTGCTGGCAGCGGACATCATTGACGGTGTCCGCATTGACCACCCGGATGGCCTCAGCAACCCATTCGGATACCTCAGTGAGCTGCGCCGTCTACTCGGCGATGACAAGTGGCTGGTTATCGAGAAGATTCTGGGTGCCGAAGAGCCACTGGATCCGAGGCTCCAGGTTGACGGCACCACGGGTTACGATGCCCTGCGTGAGTTCGACAATGTCTTCGTCAACCGCGACTCCCGAGACGCCATGAGCATGTTGGCTTTGCAGCAGTCCGGTTCAACCTGGGACAAGACTGCCGTGCAGGCAACTGCGCAGGCGCTCAAGCACGATGTCGCAGCACACGAGTTGGCTGCAGAAGTCCGTCGTCTAGCACGTGCCCTGCGCCGCGATAACTGGTCTATCAGCGGTACCAGCGTCAGCGATGAGGTACTTATCGACACCATCCGTAAGTTGGTCGCTGCCATGCCTGTCTACCGTTCGGACTATGTCTCCCTGTCCCGAGTGGCTTCCACGGTCATTGGTGAAATGGCAGCGCGTTTCCCCTCGCGTGTCTTTGCCCTCGACCTCATTTCGGCAGGTTTGGTAGCCGGTGGTGAGGCCGCCACGCGGTTCGCGCAGGTCTGTGGTGCGGTCATGGCAAAGGGTGTCGAAGACACCACCTTCTACCGCGCCTGCCGCCTGATCAGCCTGAACGAAGTCGGCGGTGATTTGGGTCGCTACGGCATGTCGGCGGCGGAGTTCCACCTGTTGCAGTCGGAACGTGCTCGCCTCTGGCCACGAACCATGACCACGCTGTCCACGCACGACACCAAGCGCGGCGAAGATGTCCGAGCCCGCATTCTCCAGCTCTCCGATGTCTCCGGCGACTGGGCTGAAAATGTCCGCAACTGGATGGCCATCACCCCCGCCCCGGACGATGCCACCGGCTACTTCCTGCTGCAGAACATCATCGGAGTCTGGCCGACCGACGGCGTGATTACCGATGAACTGCGCGAACGCCTCCACGACTACGCCATTAAGGCCATCCGCGAGGCAGATGTGCACACCTCCTGGACGGAGCCGGTCGAGGAGTTCGAACTCGGCATCCGCAGCTGGATTGACGCGCTTCTCGACGGCCCCCTGACCGACTCCATCACAGAGTTCGTCCGCTCCATTGCGCCAGCTGCCCTGACCACGTCTCTGTCGCGCAAGCTCCTCCAGCTTGTCGGCCCCGGCATCCCCGATACCTACCAGGGGACGGAGTTCACAGAGGACTCCCTGGTCGATCCCGACAACCGCCGCTTCGTCGAC
The DNA here is from genome assembly GCF_014334955.1 of Corynebacterium sp. LK33. Classification (NCBI taxonomy): domain Bacteria; kingdom Bacillati; phylum Actinomycetota; class Actinomycetes; order Mycobacteriales; family Corynebacteriaceae; genus Corynebacterium; species Corynebacterium sp. LK33. The sequence continues at coordinate 52,768 of NZ_PDGU01000007.1, forward strand.
TACGATGCGCGCGTCGCGGCGCTGGATAAGGTCGCCCGCGATGAGGTCACGTCGGTGACTAAGAGTCCAGAGCACCCCGCTGAGCTGCCGGAGGACTTTACGGATGCCGATGCGGACGTCGCAAAGCTGATGGTGACTCACCACGGCGTGAAGCTGCGTGCGGAACGCCCGGAGTCCTTCGTTGGCGGTGCCTACCAGCCAGTATTCGCCGTGGGTGTCGGCGAGCGTCATTTGGTCGGCGCGGCGCGTGGACCGAAGGGCGAGCCGGAAGATGTTATCGCGCTGGTGACGCGCCGTCCGCTGGGACTGCAGCGCGAAGGCGGTTGGGGCGACACTACAGTGACACTTCCCAAGGGATTCTGGACCGACCGTTTCACCGGCCATACCTGGTCGGGCACCATCACCGTGGCTTCTCTGTTCAGCTCCTTCCCAGTAGCACTGCTGGTACGCGAGGACGATGACGACTAAGCGCATGAAGGATTCGCTTGCCGACGGTTCCCGCGATCAGACCCGCAAGGCTCAGTTGGCGGAGGATCGAGAGGTTACACGTGCGCTGCAGTCGAAGTACGACTCGTGGGCAACTCGACACCCCACTGCCGCGCAGGACTTTGTCGATGCGATTAAAGAGATTCTCTCCGATGCCGGTTTGGCCTTCGACAATGTCACGGCGCGGGTGAAGTCCTTCCGCTCATTGCGGCAGAAGGCCCTGCGTCGTGAAGCGGATGGCAGCTACGTCTACCCTGACCCGTGGCACGGTATCCACGACATCATCGGTGTGCGTGTAACCACGTACCATTCGACGGAGATTCCCGCGATTATGGATGCGCTGGGAGATTCGCTGACTGTGCTGCGGAGGATTGACAAAACCGCGGAGACACGAATCAGCGGCCGGTTGGGATACGGCTCCCAGCACTTGATCTGCAAGGTGTCGACGGCGGCGCCGTCAGAGCTAGCTCCATATGCGGATATGCAGTTTGAGGTGCAACTGCGCACTGTGCTGCAGCATGCGTGGGCGGAATTTGAGCACGATATTCGCTACAAGGCCCCTGAGGGAGCGACAGACCCGCGGATTGATCGAGCTTTTGCGCTGGCCGCTGGCCTTATTGAGCTCGCGGATCAGCAGTTCGACCAAGTCGTTGCCGTGCTGGAGGAATCCACGCCGGACGATTCCGCGCAGGGAGAGGGCAAACAGCCCTCAGCTCCGGCAAAGACCACAGCCGATGACATTGTGGTGACTGAGGAAACCCTACCCGGCGTGCTGACGATGCTGCTTCCAGATGCGCCCCGATCGAAATCAGAACATTACGGCTGGGCAGAAGAACTGCTGGAGCGCAATGGCATTCGCACTGTCGGGCAGCTGCGAGAGCTACTTAATCCGCAGCGCCTCAGCGCGGTAAGCAAGGCTATGAAGTACCGCTTTAACCCAGGCCATGTGCGTGTTATCGATGACCTACTACTAGCGGCTCGCGGTGAAAAGCACATCAAGGCCACTGCAGATACCAGCCATAACCCGAAGCGTCGACCAGCCCGTTTGCGCGCACGGTTGCAGCAACTAGCGGAGGCCGGGATGCCTATGAGCGACGTCCCCGAAGACGATCGAGCTGACGGCGATCGCGCTTCGTAGGCCGCCCGGCACCGCGGTCGCGCGTCGGCATCGATGCGAGAATCTCCCTCGGGGGCGGCGGCGGAGAGTGGTCGATATAGCACTGCCTGGCCACCGGAGCTCCGACCCGCTTCTTCACCGTCTTGGTGACCTCAACAATGTGTTCGCGGTGGTTTGCCCACAGTCGCACTCTATCCCCTGGAACGACCAGAACTGAGGGTTTCACGGCTTCGCCGTTGACTTTGACGTGGCCGCCACGGCACGCATCTGCGGCCAATGAGCGAGTTTTCAGCAACCTGACCGCCCAAATCCAGGCATCAATACGCACTGGCTCGGTAGACAATTGCTGCTGAGCAGGCATTTACTGCGGATCCTTGTAGTTCACAATCCGCTGAACCTTTTGCCAATTGAGAAAACCACCGACCAGGCCGACTACTGCCAGGATGAGGAATAGAGACATGCTTCCGGCTAGAAGTCCGAGCACTGCACCGCCGACGACACCACTGCCTGCCCATACAACGGCATTGCGGGAGTACTTTCGCACCGCGTTCTTGCGGAGCTCAATGGGGTTCTGAGGTTGGGGCTGAAGATAGCTCATGGAGTACATATTAGAGCGTTCTGGTCGCCCTGACGCATCGCATAGGTCGATAGGGCGTACAATTCGGGAAAAATTTCTACAGCTATAGCAAACCTGCTAGATATTCCTATTTGGGTAGGTAATTAACACAATGGCGTAGGTTGATTGCTAGTGTTAGTCCTATGACAGAAACTGTCCGCCCCCGCCACCGCATGGTCGACCGCGTTGCGGCGATCCTCGAACTCGTTGCGCGCTCTAACGAAGGTCTAACCCTCACTGACATCGCCCACACGCTGAACTATCCGCTCAGTACCACGCAGGGCCTTGTCAACGGTCTGACTGTGACAGGTTACCTTGACGAGTCCAACAAGCGTTACACGCTCGGCATGGCGCCGTTTCTGCTCAATGTCATGGCCGGTCGTCGCATGGTCAACGTTCCGACGGCTGAGCTCGAGGCGATTCACAACGAAACTGGCTTGATTACCGTGCTGGCGCTGCCGGTTGGTGGCAAGCTTTTCTACCTCAAAACCGTCGGTGAATCCATGCGCTACCAGTACCTGACGGAGAACTTCCTGCCGCGCTCGCTGTTGCGCACCTCTGCAGGTTGGGTTTTGATGAGTCGGTTTGAGAAGCGCGAACTGTGGTCCTACCTGAACTCCGCGCGGCCGGAAGACCAGGTCTATGTGGATGATTTCCTCCGCCAGGCCGGGGAAATCGCAGAGACCGGCGTCTGTGCTGCCCCGGGTATTGCCGAAGGCGGTGGCGTTGACGGTGTCTCTATCGCAGTGGAGGAAGACGGTGCTACTGTCGCGGCAGTCTGCGTCTTCGGTCGGCCAGAAAAGATTGCGGAAAATAAGGACGAGCTGGTGGAAATTCTCAAGCGCCATCGCGGCGCACACAACGGCGAGGAATCCCCGAACCAGGGTTAGTGGCTGTTAAGCGCGCAGCTCCCACCAGATTTCGCCACCGTCCGTAGACGGCTCGCTAGCTCCCTTAGTCAGCGCCTGCATTTCGCCGTCAAGCTGGGCAATCCCATCGGCAGTCACCGCGATGGAAAACTCCACGTTCTGGCCCCACCGCGTTTCCACGATCTCATAACCACGAGCACGCAATTCCGCTTCGATGCGACCGGCATCTGCGGCGGAGACACTCACTACCCTCAAGGCTCTTTGCACGCGTCGCATGCGCGTGACTTTTTCTAGACACTCTAAGACCGAATCCGAATAGGCCCTCACAAGCCCACCCGTGCCTAATTTGATGCCGCCAAAATAGCGGATCACTACGGCGGTGACATTCGTCATTCCAGAGCCCTGGAGCACATCGAGCATCGGGCGCCCTGCCGTGCCACCAGGTTCACCGTCATCTGAGGATCGCTCCACCCGATTCCCTCCGACGACCTCATGAATGTATGCGCTGCAGTGGTGGCGAGCATCCGGGTACTCCGCCTTGGCCAAATTGATGACCTCTCGGGCGCTGTCTTCGTCGTCGGCACGCGCGATCCACGTAATGAAGCGAGATTTCTTAATCTCGATTTCATTCGTGACGATGTCACCGTCGGCGGGGACAATCAGCTCGATGTCACGCTGATTCTGCGTCGCTTCGGTCGAAGTGGATGGCTCGGTGGTCATAGTGTCCATTGTTGCCTATGGGCTTAGTGCACACCCAATCACCGCCGCTCGGTACTTTTCTCGACCTCACCTTTGACTCCCCTCGAATCCGCGGTGTTCGAAAACGTTTCCCTGTGCCAATCCGCTGACTGACCTACCATGGTGCCCATGAGCAACTACCGAGTCTGGGCCCCGTACGCTTCCGAAGTTCGTCTGCTGTTGGGCAATCCTGACGCGCCGGCGATTTTTGATATGCATCCCATCGCTGACGCGACCGATGACTACGGCGCCAACTCTGGTTGGTTTGAAGCTGATGTGGCTCGCACACCGGGGGATCGCTACGCCTTTTCGCTGCGGGCACATGCGGGATACGGCGCGCCTGACGACGAATCGGGGGACCACTCCTCCCCCGCTGTCGGTGACTGGACAATACCGCTGCCGGATCCGCGTTCCCAGTCCCAGCCGGATGGTCCGCATGGTTTCTCCGAGGTCGTTGACCTGGGTGCCTATAAGTGGAAGGACTCGGCCTGGTCGGGCCGGATTCTGCCAGGCGGTCTGATTTATGAGCTGCATGTGGGCATCTTCAGCGATTCTGGTGATTTCGAAGGTTTGGTGGAACATCTAGACCACCTGATTGAGCTGGGGGTAACACACATTGAGCTGATGCCAGTGCAGCCTTTCGGCGGTGACCGCAATTGGGGCTATGACGGTGTGTCCTGGCACAGCGTGCACGAGGGCTACGGTGGCCCGCGGGGTCTACAGAAGCTAGTTGATACGTGCCACCGAAAGGGTTTGGCTGTCATCTTGGATGTGGTCTTTAACCACTTTGGCCCAGACGGCAACTATGTGGGGTTTTTCGGTCCCTACACCGCTGGTGGTTCGACGGGTTGGGGTGAGGTTGTCAATCTCACTGGCGACAACTCTGATGAGGTGCGTGCGTATATTTTGGATGCAGTGCGCCAATGGCTGGTGGATTACCACGTCGACGGTCTTCGTCTGGACGCAGTCCATGCCCTGCATGACGAGGGCGCATTCCACATTCTGGAGCAGATGCAGGTTGTCGCAGACACTGTCGCAGCCGAGACTGGTATTCCGCGTTCTTTGATTGCAGAGTCCGACCAGAATGATCCGCGTTTGGTCCGCCCGCGCGCCGCTGGTGGCTTTGGCCTCAACGCTCAGTGGGATGATGACGTCCACCATGCACTGCACACGCTGGTCTCTGGCGAGGACCACGCCTACTACTCAGACTTTGGGTCGGTGGAAGCGCTAGCTAGTGCTTTGGAAACTGGCTTCTGGCATACGGGCACAATGTCGACGTTCCGTGGTCGCACTCATGGTCGTCTCTTCGACCTGTCTGTACAGCCCATGCATGCTTTCGTAACGTACACGACCACACATGATCAAACGGGAAACCGCGCTGTCGGTGATCGTCCGTCGATGAACCTCACTCCGGCGCAGCAGGTTCTAAAGGCAGCAGTTATCGCCTGCAGTCCTTTCACCCCGATGCTTTTCCAAGGTGAGGAATGGGGCGCCTCTACCCCGTTTGCTTTCTTCTGTTCCCATGAAGATCCGGAGCTGCAGCGGCTCACGCGCGAGGGACGCCTACGTGAGTTTGCCCGTGCCGGGTGGGATCCGAAGGAGGTATCCGACCCATCGGATCCAGAGACCTTTAACCGCTCGAAGCTCAATTGGCAGGAGGTCTCGGAGGGCTCGCACGCCACTATTCTGGCGGCCTACCGCGATCTCTTCGCGCTGCGGAAGTCACACCCGTCGCTTCGCACTCCGTGGTCGGCATCTGTAGTGACTGAGTATGACGGGGACAATCGTTGCCTCGTCGTTGTGCGCAGCCAGGATGAGCGCGAAATGGGTGCCCGAAACTCGGATGCCTTTGAAACTGTCGCTTTGGTTGCGAATTTCTCCGACGCCGAAACCAGCGTCAGCCTGGATTCCGAGTTCGGTTCCGCCCACCTGCTACACACTTTTGAGGACGCAGCAGCCAGCATCGTCAATGACGAAGCTGCTGGTCCCGAAATCTCGCTTCCAGCGTGGGGCTACGCTGTCGTCTCGCTCAGCTAGTCAGCCGGATTTTCAGCCTCGGTGCCGGACTCTTCCTCATCCGCCGCACCCGACTCGGGTGCTGGCCACGGCAACTCGGTGACATCACCGTGGAGGACGTGAGCCACCAACGCGTCTGCGATGAGAATATCGCTCATCACCAACGTCGGAACCAGGTCCGCCAGCTGAGCCCACATCGGAATCAGCTCACGGACAGCGGCGACACTGGCATCAGAGTTCTCAGCCTGAGTACGAGCCAATACGCGGGCAGCCACTGCAATAAGCAGTGACGTTCCCGGCACCAGAGTCCAGTGCAGCGAAGGATCATCCGCATCGATGCCGTCGAGCTTGTGGAAGCGCACATTGACCGCCTTGCGCAGTCGTGGAGACGCCTTCGATACCGTCTTAAACAACACCCGAGAGGCGGCGGCAAGCTGGGTCATGACACCGGATTCCACAATCTCAGCACGATTGCGTACCACTTCATAGATTGCCGTGAAACGAGCGTCATCGTCGGTCAGCGGGCCCGGGACCATGCGGTAAGGATCAAAGACCTGCGACAGAATAGCGCTGGCCTGTGCTTCCGGCAGCGAGGTAATCTGCACCGAGCTCTGGTCGATAGTAGCGGACTCCAGGGTGGTGTCCTGGCCGCTGGCAGCAATGTCCAGCAGTCCCTGGCCACCAGTTGTGCGCAGGTAATCCAGCTGACGAGAACGGTCCACGCTCTCATCAGTGAGATCCGCTAATGCTGCCAATGCACCGAGCCACGGCACACGGCGACGCCCCGGCACTGGCTTAGTAGCGCTGAAGTCTCCCAGCACGAGTCCGGAGGCGATAAACATACCCGGCTGATCGTCGAGCGCGATGACTGAACGGTTCAACGCTGCCAGTCCGGCGCGTGGTTCGGCACACAAGATCGCACCCAACCTAGGTGCGGCCAGCAGCGGATTCGCCTGCGCCATGTCGGTTGCACGACCAGCGCGCAAGGTCGCCAGTAGCGTCCACAAACGTGCGAGCTGATCCTGATTTAGCTCGCCCCACAGTTCCTGCGCGCGAGCAACGGGATCGGTGTCCTCGCCATCGAGGTCGATAGCCTCTGCATCATCGACATGATTCAGAATGGTCGACCCGGCCGCCGGCCACTGCGGGTGGCGTTCCTTTTCCACACCGAGAGTCACCTGCGCGACGAATGGGCCGAGGCCGCGGAGCTCGTCGGGAAGCTCGCATTCGCCCTCCACGACTTCCAAGGCGACGGGTTCGCGCCACGGCTGACCGGCGGCCCAGAGCCACAGGGTCATCGGCAAGTGCGAAACATCGTCAGCGACATCAACCTCGATGATGTCAGTGGCTTCATCGTTGAAGGCAATCTGGCGGATGGCATCTCGGGAGGAAGCCTCCACCAGTGGTACAGACAGGCGCTTCCGTCCCGTCACACGTGTCCAGTCCAAACTGATGCGCAGAGCCTTCAGTAGGGAGATACGGTCTGCAAACTTGCCGAACTCCGCGTAGCCAGTATCGCCGAAACGCTTGATGGGGACGCGACAGATGTCGCGCTCACCGCTGGAAACTGCAACATGCGCATGGCGCAACTCGCCCGGGGCATTGACGACAATCTTGCCGAAGGCATCGACACGCTTCGGGCGGGTGACCAATGTAGTGGTGCGGCGGGCGACGGATTCGTCGGCAAGCGGAACCTCAAACTGCAGCGTGCCTGGCGTGACCTGCAACTGCAGCCATGCGCCCTCCTCGGTGGAAAGCTCGACGGTACCTGTGACTTCGTCCGCCCCGAGGCGCACGATAGCCGGCTCGGCGTCAAGCGGCTTGTCACCGGAAACAACGCGGATGTCAGCGGGGCTCAGCCCGTCGATGGTTGGGATGCGGAAGCCGTCACCACCACCGCTGTAAGTAATCGTGAGGTCCGCCTGCTCCGCAATGGCGAAGTGCTTCTGGAAGCTGCGGCCACGCGGATTGACCAGACGAACCACGAACTCGCCGACCCACGGATAATCATCATCGGTAAGAATCTCAACCTCGCCACCCGCGGCGGGTACCTCGAGGTCATAGACCATGACGGAATCCGTGGTAAACGCACCATATCCACCAAAATCGGTGACGATAGCACGCCAGGACTCGTCCTTACCGGACAGCGTCGGCGGGAACACAGCGACCGGACCACCGGCGTAAACCGGGGTGCCGTAGGCAGACACCGTGCCGTCGAGACGCGCGTGAGGCATGGTCATTCGCGGTTGACGCTGCGGGGATGCCGACCGAACCTCGCCGGCCGCCCCAGACCGACGAACCTGAACTGCATGAACATCGCGAAGATCGATCTCAGCGACTTGCCACAACTCCCAGTTAAATGGGCGCGGGTCCGATAGCAATGGCACCTCAGCACCCGTGACGGGGTCAACGAGCGTGGCATCAACCGGGTAGACCACCGTAGCGGACGTCGAGTGTAGCGAGACCTTGTCTGTGACTGACTGACCGTCGGCACCGAAAATGAGAATCGGGTCCTCAGTGCTAATCGCGGGGACTCGCCAGTGCTTCTCATCGCCGATTTCCACCAGCACATCGCGCACCGGCTCATCGATGGTCACCACTGGACGCGGCAGCGAATCCTGCAGGCCCACCACCGGCGTCGTTGCTACCGTGCCGCCGAAGGTGACACGCCAGGTCCGTCCCGCCGGATCCAGCGGCGTCGGTAGCTGTACGCCAACGGTCTGCGTCAGCTCATCGAAGTACAGCTGCGGGCGGCCGGTCGTTGCCACCACGCCCACCGCTTCACGACGATTCGCAGTACCCGCCGGACGCATACGCAGCTCTTCACGCGCAGCGGCCACCAGAATAGGCGGCAGCCCCGCATCGAGCTGGCCGAGTTCTTCCCGAGCCTCCCAGTTGGCCGGATCAGCGGCGGTGGCAATGGCATAGCCGAGGGTTGCCTTAAACAACTTGTGCGCCTGACGAGGTGCCGTCCTGGCCAACTGACGCAGCGCCAGCGGGTAGACACCATCTTCCGCCTCTGCGATTTCGGTCAGCAGCTCCTCGAGCAGCGGATGAACCTTCGACAGCGCCTGTACCAAGTCATTTGATGAAGGGTCGGATAGCTCCGATACACCCGCAAGATCCTCACAGCGCTCGATAATCAGTGGCATCACTGATAGCTGCACACCCGCGTGCAGAAGAAGCACCTGCGCTGCCCGCTGCAGCGGATCCGCGTCGGCCTGGCTGCTGTCGACGTCGTTAGGCAAACCAGCATTGGCCAGCATTGTCGGCACTGCGGCGGCGAGGTGCTCGATGAGCGCGCCGGTAGTGTCAGCGTCTGGATCCAGCTGCAGAGCGGCTGGCCAGTCCAGCCACATTTCGCTTGCCGACGCAACACGCGCGGCGCGTCCTACCAGCGAGGCAAGGGTGACCAGCGGGTGATTGTCAACGACACTCTTCGCAGCTTCAATATCGGCAGCAGTACCACCCACCAGATGATGGGCCAGGAGCGTTCCCAGGAAGCGGTCGATACGCTCAACCTCGTCCATCGCCAGCCCTGACCAGACAAACAGTGGCTCAACTTTGGCCTGTGTGGCGGATTCCAGCAGACCCGGAATCCGGGTGGCCAGGTCCTGCTCTGCGGCAGCCAGCCACATTTCGACAATCACGGTATTTTCCACTCGGACACCCTGGTCGACACTGCTTGCCCCAGTCATAGTGGGTGGACGCTCCCCTTCGCTACAAAGCTTGCTCGAAAAGATTCATTTAATTAACGGAGCTGGGAGGACTTCCTCGGAGGTTTCCCAGCTGGACCCAGCAAGTCTAGGTCAAAAAGTCATACTCTGGTGTGCCGGGTACCAGTCGGCGGCACTTCAGCGGCGAGGCATCCATGCGTGCCAGCAATTCCTCGAGGTCAGAGGCACGACGTAGCTCAATACCGACAAGAGCCGCGCCAGTTTCGCGGTTGTTGCGCTTGAGGTACTCGAACTGCGAGATGTCGTCATCCGGGCCGAGAACATCGCTGAGGAACATACGCAGCTGGCCGGGCTTCTGCGGGAAGTTGACCAGGAAGTAGTGCTTGAGGCCGCGGTAGACCAGCGAGCGCTCCATGATCTCGGCATAGCGCAGCACGTCGTTATTACCGCCCGAGATGATGCAGACAACAACCTCGTCCGGTTCAAACTGCATCTGCTCCAGAGCTGCCACAGACAGCGCACCGGCCGGCTCAGCGATGATCCCTTCGTTCTGATAGAGATCCAGCTGCGCCTCACAGACCGCGCCCTCCGGCGCAATCATCGGATGAACGCGGTTGCGGTTGGCCTCCAGGATGTGCCATGGCAGGTCACCGAAACGGGCCACCGCGGCGCCATCGACGAACGGATCGGTGTGCCCCAGCGTAATCGGGCCATTGTTCTCCAGGGCTGCGCGCATGCAGGCCGCACCCGCAGGTTCCACACCCATGACCTGGGTGTTCGGCGACATATCCGACAGGTAAGAGGTGACACCGCTGAGCAGACCACCGCCACCGACCGGTACGCAGATGGTATCCAGAGTCAACCCCTGACCGGAGAGCTGCGCAATAATTTCAGCTGCGACAGTGCCTTGTCCGACGATGGTGTTGAAGGAGTCGAATGGCTCCACCATGGTGGCACCAGTGCGCTGTGCGTCAGCACGCGCCGCAGCAGCGGCCTCATCGAAGGAGTCCCCGACAACGACAATCTCAACGGCATCGCGGCCGTGGTAAGCGATACGGTCGCGCTTCTGCTTCGGCGTGGCATTGGGCACATAGATGCGCCCCTTAATACCCAGCTGGCGGCAGGCATATGCCACGCCTTGAGCGTGGTTTCCTGCAGATGCCGCAACGACGCCTGCTGCTCGCTCTTCGTCGGTAACCTGAACCATGGCGTTGTAGGCACCGCGAATCTTGTACGAGCGCACGTCCTGGAGGTCTTCCCGCTTGAGGAATACCTTAGCGCCGGTGATTTCGGAAAGACGTGGGCTGAACTGCAGCGGAGTGGCCGCAATAACCGAAGAAATTCGTGCCTGCGCAATCTGAATATCGGCCGCGTGGACAAGTCGGCGTTCGGTCTGGGAAGCAGGCACGGAATTCTCACTCATGAGCTATGACTCTACTCGGTCATACAACCGGTTGCGACAATCAGGGCCACGATAAGCTACCCCAAAATGCTGGCCCCAATCGTCGCCTTCAGATCACCAATCAAGCTGGCGTCCCGGTCGACCCGCAAGTGCTCGCCGAGAACCAAAGTGGTGTGGGAATCGCCGTCGACAAGCTTGAGGTAAACGTCGGAGTCGCCTGGGTTGTCCAGCAGTACTGACTTCAGCTTGGCAATCATCTCCGGAGTGCACTGATCAGTGCGCATGGTCAAACGCAGCGGCGCCGAAGTGGAGCCATTACGGCCAAGATCCGGCAGCTTCAGGTCATCACAGACCACACTCATGCGGTCATCGCGGTACTGAACGCGAGCACGAATAAGCACAATGGCGTCTTCAGCAATGCTGGTGGCAATCATCGCGTAGGTCCTCGCAAAAGCCATGACTTCCACGCGCGCGCCGTTGTGGTCCTCAATACCGATAATCGCCCAGGGCTGACCGTTCTTATTCACGCGACGGTCAACGCTAGAGACAATGCCACCAATAGTGATTTCGGTGTTGTTAGCGACTTCCCCACCGACGACCGTGGTCAAAGCGGTATCAGTCTGCGCGGCCAGCGATTCTTCGAACCCATCGAGTGGATGACCGGAGACATAGAGGCCCAGCATTTCTCGTTCCAGGGTCAGCTCGTGCTTGCGATCCCACTTTTCATCCGGCACACGGATTTCAAAGATGCTCTCCGAACCGGTGTCCTCTTCCCCACCGAAGCCCGCAAACAGGTCGAACTGTCCCTTGTCTGCAGCCTTCTTGGTCGACAGCACCGAGTCAATAGCTTCTTCGTGAATGAGCGCAAGACCCTTTCGTGGGTGCCCCAGCGAGTCGAACGCGCCGGCCTTAATCAGCGACTCAGTGATGCGCTTGTTACACGGCAGCGTCTCAATCTTGTCCAGGTAGTCCGAGAACGACGTGAACTTGCCCTTCTCCTCGCGCGTCTTCACAATCGACGCGACCACATCATGGCCGACGTTGCGGATAGCGCCGAGGCCGAAGCGAATATCCTCACCAACCGGCTCGAAGTCCATACCCGACTCATTGACATCCGGCGGCAGCACCTTAATGCCAAGGTGGCGACAGTCCGACAGATAAATAGCCAGCTTGTTCTTATCATCCGCCACCGAGGTCAACAGCGCCGCCATGTACTCAGCGGTGTAGTTGGCCTTCAGATACGCGGTCCAGTAGGACACCAGGCCGTAGCCCGCCGCGTGAGACTTGTTAAACGCGTACGAAGCGAAGGGCAGAATAATATCCCACAGCTTCTGGACAGCATCCTTAGAGAAACCATTTTCCAACATGCCGCCTTCGAAGTTCACGAACTCCTTGGCCAGCACCTCGGGCTTCTTCTTACCCATGGCCTTACGGAAACCATCTGCTTGGCCCGCGGTGTAATTCGCCAGCTTCTGCGAGATCTTCATGATCTGCTCCTGGTACACGATCAGGCCGTGTGTTTCTTCCAGGATTTCCTTCAGCTGCTCATCCAGTTCCGCGTGGATGGCGTTATAAGGCTTGCGACCATTCTTAATATCCGCGTAGTCAAAGTGCGCGTTCACACCCATCGGCCCCGGACGGTATAGCGCCAGCGATGCCACGATGTCGTCGAAGCCCGTTGGCTGCATGCGCTTGAGCAGCTCACGCATTCCGCCACCATCGAGCTGGAACACGCCGAGGGTGTCACCACGTGACAGGAGCTCATAGACCTTTGGATCATCGGTCTGAAGGTCATCGAGCAGAACTGTCTCGCCTCGGTTGGACTTGATGTGCTCAATACAGTCACCGATAACCGTCAGGTTTCGAAGACCCAGGAAGTCCATCTTCAACAGACCGATGGCCTCACACGCCGGATAGTCCCAGCCAGTGATAATCGCGCCGTCAGCCTGTCGCTTCCACATCGGGATGTGATCCAAGAGTGGCACCGACGCCATCACCACGGCACAAGCGTGCACGCCGGTCTGCCTAACGACGCCCTCGAGACCACGGGCTGTCTCGTAAATTCGAGCCACATCCGGGTCGGTTTCAATAAGCTGACGAACCTCGGCAGCCTCGCCGTAGCGTGGGTGCTCCGGGTCGACGATGCCGCTCAGCGGAATGTCCTTAGCCATAATCGCAGGTGGCAGCGCCTTAGTAATGCGGTCTGCAATCTGGTAACCCGGCTGACCGAACTGCACACGCGCCGAGTCCTTCAGAGCCTGCTTGGTCTTCACCGTACCGAAGGTGACCACCTGCGCCACCTTGTCTTCGCCCCAGCGATCTGCCGCGTAGCGAATCATCTCATCGCGGCGGCGGTCGTCGAAGTCGATATCGATATCCGGCGCGGACGGACGCTCTGGGTTCAGGAATCGCTCGAAGAGAAGACCGTGCTCAATCGGGTCGATATTGGTGATCCACGTCGCATATGCAACCAAAGAACCGGCAGCGGATCCACGCCCCGGACCAACCTTGATGCCCACCTCACGGGCATGGCGAATCAGCTCCGCCACGATAAGGAAGTACGACGGGTAGCCCTTACCGTCAATCACCTCAATTTCGTACTCCGCGCGCCGGATGTACTCCTCCGGCACCTCGCGGCCCTCAAAGCGCTTGCGCAGCCCCTCCATCACGTTGTGATGCAGCCATGTCGTCGGCGTCTCCCCCTCCGGAACGTCAGCCTTCGGCATGCGATCGTGCGGGTGCTCCTCCCACAGCTCGTCGTAGTCCTCGACGCGCTCTGCGATGAGCAGCGTGTTATCGCAGGCACCCGGGACTAGGTGATCCCAGGTCGCGCGCATTTCTTCGGCGGACTTAATAAAGTAGCCATCACCGTCGAACTTAAAACGGTCCGGGTCATTGAGCGTCTTGCCCGTCTGCACACAGAGCATGGCCTCGTGAGCCTTGGCCTGGTCACGGGTGACGTAGTGGCAGTCATTCGTAACCAGTGGCGGCAGGTTCAGCTTCCGGCCAATCTCCAGTAGCTCACTGCGCACACGGGTCTCAATATCCAGCCCGTGATCCATCAGTTCAAGGAAGTAGTTTTCCTTGCCGTAGATGTCCTGCCACATACCGGCGGCCTGCAGAGCCTCGTCGAACTGCCCCAGACGCAGACGCGTCTGCACATCACCCGACGGGCAACCAGTGGTCGCGATAATGCCCTCGGCGCGTTCCGCCACCAACTCGGCATCCATACGCGGGTACTTACTAATCTGCCCCTCATACGACGCCATCGACGACAGGTAGAACAGGTTCCGCAGGCCCTGCGCATTCGCAGCCAACATGGTCTGGTGCAAGTAGGAACCGCGACCCGAGACGTCGTCTCGACGCTGATGCGGTTCACCCCACTGAATGCGCTTTTTATTAAAACGGCTCTCCGGCGCCATATATGCCTCAATGCCGATGATTGGCTTGATGCCCTTGGACTTCATCTGCCGATAGAACGCATTCGAGCCAAACATATTGCCGTGGTCGGTGACACCGACCGCAGGCATTCCCTGTCGCGCAACCTCGTCGGCAAGCAAATCAATCTTCGCCATACCGTCGAGCATGGAGTACTCGGTGTGATTGTGGAGGTGCACGAAGGAGGAGTTAGCCATGAGTCCAGATTGTAGACAATCCCCCGGACTGAACAAGATTCCTTCGAACACCCAAAATGAAGCAGCCCCTTATGCCTGCACAGTTATAGCTAAAGACGTGTGCAACATCACTCTTACTTTTCCTTTACTTTTCAAAACCAGTTGACAATACTCAACACCACGGTTCGTGAGGAAGTCCTCATATTTCCTCGCGGCCATAGAGAAACACACTGCCCTCAAGCAAAGAACCAAAGGAGCAATACAGTGTTCGCACCACTTTCCGATGGCCACTTCACCTACTTCCCCAAGCCCGAGCTTGACGAGGTTCTTGCAACCATCGACCGCCGCCCAGTTGCCGCCGGCTACCTCATCGATGGCGATGTCATCACCTCCGATATGGACGCCGCCCGTTATAGCTGGCTGGTCTAGCTAATAGCCCGCCCTAACACACTCTGCCGGTCAAAATTCTGACTTTCTTTTCAAAATCAAAGACAGTACAGGTTTTCAATGATTACGTTTTAGGGCATGAAACTTTCTCGAGCTTCTGCCCCGGAGTCCTCGGGTACATCCCGCCCGGCTCCGACATCGATGTCTCACCTGCCTGAGGCGCTGCCGTCGCAGACGTCCCAGACAGCCCGCCCGCCACTAGCTACCGACACGCTGCTTAACTGCACTTCCCTTCCTGCAGTCGTCGTCGACCTCGCGGCGGTCGAAGCCAATGCCCGCGATATGCTCCGCCGTGCAAACGGGATGCCTATCCGCGTGGCCTCGAAATCAATTCGCATTCCACAACTTATTTCGCACGTCCTGGCCTTCCCCGGTTTCCAGGGCGTGCTGGCATATTCGCTGGCAGAGGCGCTGTACCTATTCCGAGAAGGCATTAGCGACGACATCGTCGTCGCCTACCCAACACTTGACGCCCGCGCTATCTCAGAGCTTGCCGACGATGATGCAGCGCGTGCCGCCATCTGCGTCATGGTTGACCGTCCCGAGCATCTGGAGGCGCTGGCGTCGTCGGCAAGCGAAAATGCGCCAATCCGCGTGTGCATGGACGTCGACGCATCCTTTCGTCCCCTCCCCGGCGTGCATATCGGTACGCTGCGCTCAAGCCTGTTCTCGCCGAAGCAGGCAGCGGCGTTTGCCAAGCAGATTATTGCCCGTCCGGAGCTGCAGCTGGCGGGAATCATGATGTATGAGGGACACATTGCCGGAGTGGGCGATGCCGGAAACTCCCTGCGTGCGCGCGCAATTCGAGTGATGCAGGCCGTCTCAAAGAAGGAGTTGGCGAAGCGCCGCGAGAAGGTTGTCGCTGCAGTCGAGAAAGTGGCGGGGCCGCTGGAGTTTGTCAACGGTGGTGGCACGGGGTCGCTGGAGTCGACGTGCGCCGAGGCCGCAGTCACCGAGGCAGCGGCGGGGTCGGGGTTCCTGGCACCAACCCTCTTCGATAACTATCGCGCATTCAATCTGCGCCCGGCGTCCTGGTTTGTGTTGCCGGCGACGCGACGTCCTAAGAAGGGCGTGGTCACGGTGTCCGGCGGTGGTCGAATTGCCTCTGGGCCGGCGGGAGCTGACCGGCTGCCAACCCCCTGGTACCCCACTGACCTGCGCTACGCGGCAGAGGAAGGCCCAGGTGAGGTGCAGACTCCGCTGCTCGGCAAGACCGCCGACGCAATTTCGCTGGGAGATCCCGTGTGGTTCCGCCACGCCAAGGCCGGCGAAATAGCCGAACACACACAAGAAGTCATTGCAGTTCGAGATGGCACCATCATCGCCCACTGGCCCACGTACCGAGGAAAGGGATTGATCTTCACATGAGCAATTCACACAACAACGCCCGCTTCACAGTCTCTACAGTTGAGTCCCGAGTACCACGCGTACGTCGGCGTGCGCAGGCGAAAGCCGTCGCCAACTCGCATTGGAGCAATTGGGCGCACACGCAATCGTGCACCCCGTCCTACACTCATCAGCCGCACGATGATGAGGGTGTCATCTCGGTAATTAAAGCGGCGAAGACCGAAGGGACTACGGTGCGCCCGCTGGGGGCCGGTCATTCTTTTACTTCCGTGGCCACCACCGATGGGCACCGCATTCAACTCGACCGCTGCTCTGGTCTGGTCGAACTCGACGCCGCCAACCAGACCGCCACGCTGCGTGCCGGCACTCGCCTGCGCGACACTCCAGGTATTCTGCGCCCGCTCGGTTGGGCACTTCCCAACCAGGGCGATGTCGATCCGCAGTCGCTGGCCGGTGCTATCTCTACTGGCACACACGGCACCGGGCTTGGATTCACCGGCTTCGCGGGCACCGTGAAAGGATTCAAGATTGTCACCGCGGATGGCGTCGTCAGGCACTGCCATCCGGACGCTGAGGGAATCGACGGCGAGCTCTACCGCCTCGGCCGGCTGGGACTGGGTGTCTTCGGCGTGCTTACGGAGGTCACGATGTCCGTCGTGCCAGCGTTTGATTTGCACGCCGACGAGCACCGCGAAGAGTTTGATTCCCTGCGCAAGAGTTTCGCCGAGCGCTGCAAAGAAGCTGACCACCTGGAGTTTTTCTGGTTCCCGGGACAGCGCGAGACGCTGGTCAAGCACAATACTCGCATTGAACCGCAGCGCCACCGCCGCCCGAGCCGCAATAGCCTGAAGCAGCGCCTGGGCAGCGCGCGTACGTATCTTAACGACGAAGTCGTCAACAACATGGGACTCTTGGCGTGCTGCGAGATTGCTAAGGCCATTCCCGCTACGACCGACACCATCAACCGGATTGCCACCAACACCGTGCCAGAGCGCCGCTATTCCAACGAGGCGCACAAGGTCTTTGTCTCGCCGCGCCGAGTGCGTTTCTCCGAGATGGAGTACTCCGTCCCGCTCGAGGCCGCTTCCGATGTCCTCGGGGAAATCCGCGACGCAATTGCCCGCAAGAGGATGAAAGTCTCCTTCCCCATCGAGGTGCGCTCCGCGAAAGCCGATGATGTGGCCCTGTCCACTGCGTACGGTCGCGACAGTGCCTACATCGCCATCCACCGCTACTGGAAGGAAAACTACCGAGAGTACTTCAACCTCATCGAGCCGATTTTCAAGGCCCACGAAGGTCGCCCGCACTGGGGCAAATTGCACACGCTTCGCGCAGAGGATTTCGCGGAACGTTATCCGCTGTTCGGCGAGGTCCAGGCACTACGGGAAAAGGTCGACCCGCAGGGAATCTTCCTCAACGAGCACCTGCGCGAACTTTTCTGCTAATTATCTGCCGGCTTTACGACGTCCCGGGTAACCGCCCCATCCGTCTGGTTGGCGGCATCGTCGGAAACCGCGGCCGGTTCAACACCGGCCTTGCGGAGTTCCCGGCGAACCCGCCTCTGGCGCCGCATCTTCAGGATGAGATCGCAGATGAACAGCGCGACGGCACCCCAGATGATGAAGAACCCGATCCAGCGCTCCGGTTCGAGCTGCTCGCCCAGCACAGTGACTGCCAGGGTGATTTGGAGAACCGGAGTGAGGTACTGCATCAGACCCAAGGTGGCCAGCGGCAGGCGTTTGGCACCTTCGCCGAAGAGCAGCAACGGAATGGCGGTAGCAACACCGGCGCTCATCATGAGTAGCGTGTGGCCTGTTCCTTCGGAGGTAAACGTGCTCTGCCCGTTGTAGGTCAACCAGAGGATGTAGGCCAGAGCAATCGGTGTGATTACGGCGGACTCGGCCGTCAGCGAAGCTGCGGAGGAAAGCGATACCCGCTTCTTCATTAGTCCGTAAAAACCGAAACTGAACGCCAGCGCCAGCGCACCCAACGGCGGATGTCCCACACCAATTGTGAGAACAATGACCGCAATGGTTGCCAGGATGACACTGCCGAGCTGCAACCGCGAGATGCTTTCACGGAAGAAAATCATCGCCAACAAAACGCTGACCAGCGGGTTGATGAAGTAGCCGAGCGCAGCCTCCGCCACCTGCCCATTGTTGACCAGGTAGACGTACACACCCCAGTTGACGGAGATCAACAGTGCGGCAATAAAAATAGTGCCCCAGGTCTTGGCACTCGCGGCCTTCAGCTCTGGCCATGCGCGCATGAAGCTGAGGGCAATGACCATAAAGACAAGGGTCCAGACGAATCGGTGCGCCAAAATCTCTACGGCCCCTGCTGGTTCCAGCAAGGGGAAATAGAGCGGAAACAGCGCCCACAAAAGGTACGCACCGAATGCCTGAATCACTGTTGACTGACTCCTTTTCGTTCTTGTTGAAACTGACTGCGTACTGGCGGCAGAGTTCTAGCCGCTTCATCCTAGTCGTTTGGACTTGGCCGCTTAGTCCTGGCTTTTATTAGGTCTGGCCGCTTAGTTCTGGCTCAGCCCCGGCGCAAAGAGCGGATCTTTATCCGTGAAGCCGGAACTCAGCACCGGGCGAATACCAAAACGGCCACGCGCCGCATCTGATGGCAGCGCCTCGACAGCTTTCACATCGGGCATTTTCTTGACATCCATCAACGATTCAGCGTCACCATAGACCAGTAACCCGTTGAAGCCGAGCCGTTCGTCGTCAATCGCGACGTCTGCGTAAGCAGCCGCTAACTCCAGCTGATCTTGCAGCAGCTTTTCTTCGCTCGCTGTTTTACTCGGCTGCGGCAAATACCGGGTGCTCACACCGCCGATGATTGCAGTCGATACTCGCAGAGAGGGCTCTTTTTCATAGACCTGTGCCGCTTCTTGCGCATCGAGCAGCCGGTCAAAAGTCACCATCGCCCAGAACTTCGGGTCCTCCACGACTGGCTGGCCGGTCTTTAGCCGGTAGTCCTCTTTCTTCATATTCGCGAGGGACTCGTCGGCACGCTCTACGTACTGCTCGGTTGCTTCCCACGGGTCCGGGCCGAGCGCATCGCCGTTGAGATTTTGCGGCTTGCTTACCCGATCGGAAGTCGAAGCGACTGCTAAAACAATCACCAATATGACAACACAGAAACCAGAGATCAGTGCCATCACTGGCGAAATACTGCCGTCACCAGTGCTTTTCGCACGAGTTTCACGGCGTGGTGGGTTCTTGGATCCCGATGGGGTCTGCGTCATGCGCTCTGCCTCAAAACTTCCAATGCGTGGTTCAAATCATCTGGGTATGGACATTCGATTTCCATCCAGCGCCCATCTGCCGGATGGTGGAAACCAAGCGAGACCGCGTGAAGCCACTGGCGGTTGAGCCCCAGCCGCTTGGCCAATGCCGGATCGGAACCGTACATGGGATCGCCGCAGCATGGGTGATTCAGCGCAGAGAAGTGCACGCGAATCTGGTGCGTGCGCCCAGTCTCTAGATTCACCTTCAGCAGCGTTGCTGGGGCGAAGGCCTCAAGCGTTTCGTAGTGCGTCACAGCATGCTTGCCATCCTGGCGGACGGCAAAGCGCCAACCCGCCGAAGGATGACGGCCAATCGGCGCATCAATTGTCCCCGACAGCGGATCCGGATGCCCCTGAACCAGAGCGTGATAGGTCTTGGACACCTCACGGTTTTTGAACGCCCGCTTGAGCACGGAGTAGCCCCGTTCGGAGCAGGCGACAACCATCACGCCAGAGGTGCCAACATCGAGGCGATGCACGATGCCTTTTCGCTCGGGCGGACCGGAGGTAGAAATGCGGAAACCAGCAGCCGCCAGTCCGCCGATAACCGTTGGGCCTTCCCAACCGACCGACGGATGTGCGGCCACACCGACAGGCTTGTGAACAGCCACCAAATCGGAGTCGTGGTAGAGCACGTCCATGCCCTCGACGAGTTCCTCTTTGGGAACCAATGGCTTTTCCACCGGCGGCAACAACACAGAGAGGAAAGCGTTTTCTTCCAATCGGTCGGACTTACCAACGCTCACGCCATCGACCGTGATGTCCCCAGCCGCTGCCAAATCAGCCACCGCTGTGCGCGAGAGTCCCAGCAACTTAGCCACACCGGCGTCTACCCGCATACCGACCAAGCCCGGTGGAACGGGCATCTGCCGGGTTTCTCGGTCGGGCTGGTGCGCTCCCCCGAGTGCTGCACCGGTATTTACTGCATTGTCGTTCACTGCTGTCCTCCCTCCGCCGACTGCTTCTGATCCGTCTGGGAAGATTTCTTCTCCGCTGCAATCTGATCAGCGAAGAGATCCGGCTCCTTGGAAAAAACCATCCAGATAACGAGGATAATAACGCCCACTGTAATCGCGGAGTCCGCGATATTAAATACGGCAAAACCCTTCACCGACAGGAAATCGACGACGTGGCCGACGTAGAAACCGGGTTCCCGAAACAGCCTATCGATGAGGTTGCCCAGCGCACCACCAGCAATAAGCCCCGCTGCAGTCGCCGATATAGGACTGCGCAGCCAATGGGAAAAGCACATCACAGCCAGGATGTAAACCAGCTGCAACGTGGTAAAAACCCAGGTGGCGTTCGTGCCAAAGGAAAAGGCCGCACCAGGGTTAAAAACGAGCCGCAACTCGAAGAGATCGCCGATCACCTGCACCGCAGGACGGCCATCGAGAGTCTTCAAAGCGATAATCTTGGTCAGCTGATCAATGATCGCAACTGACACAATAACCACAGCGAGAATCCCCCGCCGCGGGAAATATGTCCTCGTTTCCTTCTTAGTCACTGTCCCATAATGGCCTAACAAACCCATATTCAGCCAACTGACACCGCCCGGGTGGTTCCTATCCACCGCGAAACCGGTACGCTAACCGGTGTGACTCGACGTTTCCAATCTCAGTTTGTTCCGGCCTCCTCTGCTTTACGACGTGCAGGAGAATCCACCTCCTCGTGGTTCCGTCGACCTAGCCGCAGCGACCAACCTGGTCACACCAAGCGTGGCTTGCTGGCGAGGGTCGGCACCGCTGTTGTTGCCGCTACCACTGTGGTGTCACTGGCCGCGTGCTCGTCGGAAAGCTCGGTGAAAACACAACCCGTGGACGTTGCACAACCCAAGGTCGAATTGACCAGTGCTGGTAGCGGTGAGCTGGCGAGCGTGCGCTGGAAGGACGACGGTGCAGAGCAGGAGTCGACCGTGGCGGTGACGCAGGGCTTCGCGCAGCGTGGCGGAAACGCCGATAGCGACCAGACGTTCCCGGACACCCGCCTGGAAATCCCCCTGACCAGCGCCGTTACCAGCGATAACGATACTCGTGTGGTGACGTCAGAGGTGGGTAAGCCACACGGCTCCAACGATGAGCTGAATGAGGATATCGCTACCGCACAGGGCTTTATCTCTGATTGGTCAACAACGGCCACAGGTGAGGTTAAGGAACTCAAGCTGGGAGCGCCGGAGAAGGCGACCGACACCGCTCGCGCTGGTGTGGAGATGGCGCTGCAGCAGCTGCATTCCGTACCTATCGTCTTCCCTTCCGAGGACATCGGAAAGGATGCGACCTGGACGGTCGAAAGCGAGGTCGAAGGCCAGACCACGATGACGCAGAAGGTGACCTATACCCTGCTCAGCCGTGCGGGCGACATTGTTAATTTGAAGGTCGATGTCAAGCAGGTGCCAACCGTCACCGAGTTGGACACTGGCGGCGAGGGGGCACTGAAGGTTGTCGAGGCCACGACTGACATGCTTGCCGACCGCGTCACCATCGACCTGACTAAGCCGCTTCCGATGAAGGGCAACATCGACTTTGTGACCTCCGTGACCTACGGCGACGGCAACTCCGATGTGCGCATCACTCAGCAGACGCACCGCGGGCTGGAGTTTAAGGACGGCAGCGGGTCGAAGAAGTAGCCCAGAAGAAATAGCTCTGGCCAGCGCAAGGTTAGAAGACGAGAAAGTGTCTAGGTTTATGTCACTTTTCTGCCCAAAAAATGGGCGGAACTGTCATAAACCTAGACACTTTCTTTTGTCTGCCCCAGTGCACCCGACCGGACTAGGCTGTGATACCTGGCCCGACGGCGCCTAAGCCGGTGGAGGCGGAGGAGGCGCGTCCTCCGCCGGAGCCGGAGCCGGGGCCGGCGCAGGAGGCGGGACCTCCTCAGCCGGCGGTTCAGGTGCAGGAGGCGGAACTTCCTCAGCGGGTGGTTCGGGCGCCGGAGCCGGGGCTGGCTCCTCGACCGGTGCTGGGGCCTCCTCGACCGGAGCCTCTTCAACTGGGGCTTCTTCCTCCGGCTCAGGCGGCGGCGGAGGGGTTTCGCCCGGCGCGAGGCAGAACCCAGGCTTGTGCTCCGGATCAAGCGTCGATGCCAGGTTGCAGGCCCATTCCTTGCTCAGCATCCAACGGCCATCCCTGTAAATGAAGTCCACCTGATCCACGAGCATCGGATCTTCCTCCGGGCGGAGGATATTGACGCCGGCTACGGCCTGCTTCGTCGTGAAGCCGGGCGTGATCGGATCAATGACATCAAAGCTGATTTCCTGCTCATTGGCACTATTGGTGACAATGTCGAAGAAATCGCCGGCAGTATCTCCGTCCTCGATGGTCAGCGCCTTTTCCTCGATAGGTAAATCGGGGTTGATAAGGCGTGCGAGGACGTCGTTAAGCTCTGCGCGCGTCGGCAGCATGATGACTGGTTCCGCCGAGCTGGATGTCTTCGATTCAGTCGTCGGCGCTGCAGTATTGCCGCCACCGCAGGCAGCGATCCCAAGTGCGCTGACCGAGACCATCGCCGCTACTGTCACACCACGCGCTGTGCGCCAACGCATTCCGCTAACGCGCTGGTTGCAGGGGACTTTCATATGTGCACTACTCCAATAAAATCTGCATGAAGATTTGCTGGCTTCACGCCTTCCATAATCCTACACAAGGCCAAAACATCGCCTAGGTAAGATGGTGGACATGTCGACTCAGGATCATTCCCCGGCTAGCTCGGCCTCGTCTAGCACGGCCGCCCCTCGCCGAATCGTTGTCATCACCACCGGCGGCACCATCGCCTGCACCACGGATCGCAGCGGTGCGCTAACCCCGACCATCTCGGGCACGGAGCTCGTCGCAGCGGTCGCGCAGCGTTATCCAGAGGGCATGTTAGAGCTGGAGGTTTGTGAGCTCGGGATGCTGGACTCGTCGAATCTCGCGTTCACCGACGTTGACCGTATTCTCGCCACTATTCACGAAGTGCTTGACGACGACTCCGTGGACGGTGTCGTCGTAACTCATGGCACGGACACGATGGAGGAAACGGCCATGGCTGCCGATATTTTCCATGCTGACTCGCGTCCGGTTGTCTTTACTGGTGCACAACTTCCCTATGATCATCCGGAAACCGACGGACCGGGGAACCTCTTTGAGGCCGTGACCATTGCTTCCGATGCCTCTGCGCAGGGAATTGGCGTTCTTATTGTCTTTGGCCACGCAGTCTTGCCGGTACGAGGTGCGACGAAGTGGCACACAACCGATCCTTTGGCTTTTGCCACTAATGCACCGGAGGAGCCGGTTCGTCCAGATCCGCTGCCTCTGGCGGCTTTGGCGGGCTCGAAGGTAGAGATTATCCCCGCCTACTTGGGTGCAGATGGATCACTGCTGGATTCGGCAGTCGCCGCCGGTGCACGCGGCATTGTCGTAGAGGGCCTGGGGTCGGGCAATGTCTCCGATGAGTTTGCCGCTGCCATTGACCGGGCCATTGCGGCTGATGTGACCGTCGTGATGGCAACGCGCGTTCCGCGCGGTGATGTCCACGCCGCCTACGGCGGTGCCGGTGGCGGTGCGACGCTGGCTCGGCACGGTGTGATTAGCGCTGGTTGCGTGCATGCACCGCAGGCGCGCATCATTCTCGCCGCCGCGCTGGCTGCGAATGTGCATCCGCAGACGCTGTTCTAATTCACGCCTCGATGATGCGGATGATTTTCGCCGGGTTTCCAGCCACGACTACGCCCGCGGGAACGTCCTTAGTCACCACGGCACCCGCGGCGACCACGGAATTGTCGCCGACGTGTACACCGCCCAGGATGATGGCTCCGCCACCGATCCAGGCATTGCGTCCGATGATGATTCCATCTCCAGACTCTAGATAAGCGGCGCGGGCCTCAGCTCCCAGTGGGTGTACTGGTGGAAGTAGCTGCACGTTGGGCCCGAGCTGCGCGTAGTCGCAGATTGTCACCTTCACCACGTCAAGTGCGGTGAGCCCAAAGTTGATGAAAACGTTGTCGCCGATGTGGATGTTATCGCCGTAGTCCAGGTAAATGGGCGGGCGAACGGTGCTGCTCTCTCCGAAAGACCCCAATGCCGGTGCCAGCACTTGCTGTGCTGCCTGCTGGTCTTCGCGGAACGCGACCTCAAATTCAGCAGCCACCTGGCCAATTCGCGCGTTCAGAGCCTGTGATTCCGGATGATCGGCGATATACCACTGACCGTTCAACATGCGCTGGCGGTTATCCAGACCGTCGTCGGGAAGTGTGGTCGACGGATTCGGATCTCGATCGGTGTTGCGCAATGAGGCGCGGCGAGCTGCCTCGAGCTCTGCGATGCGGGATGCGGTAGTCATAATGCCCCAGTTTACGGACAGCGCATAAACAGAGCGCTGCGAACGGCATCGAGGCAGGCAACCGCATCAAGCATCCGCGTCGGGGCCGAGTTCGTCTTCGCTTTCCCGTTCAGGTTGCGGCAAGTCGAGAGCTGCTGCTTCGTCGGATGCCAGCCACTCCGGCCAGTCCAAACTGCACACCGCGGAGCACGGGCGCAGCTCCGGGTCGTCTTCCTTCAGCGTAATCATGCGCCCGGGGCCGCTGGTGCGGCTTTCAAAGCGGACAGTCACAATCCCGTGGCCCGACCCCTGCACCCAACCATGTCCATACTCGCTGTGGTGTACGTCCGAGGTGGGTGCCCACTTGGAGTCGGAAAGCCGAACGGTCGGCAACGCACCGGTTCCAGATAGCTCGACCAGGCCGGCGGGAGCGTCGGAAAGCGCAGGTGCTGGCACTCGATCTTCGACGGTGATTGCGCGGTCGAGCTCAGGAAACAGGACTTCTTGTATGTGCGAATCCAGCCCGGAGAAACCGACGCCCACCAGTCGCACTGGGCCGACCTCCGCGGGCGTGAACGCGATTCGGTGCGCCACCGCCATGAGGGTGTCGAAATCCTGTGTGGCGTAGGCGAGCGTCTCAGATCGGGTATGGATGCTCAGGTCAGACAGACGCACCTTGCAAGTGATGGTGCGAGCACCACGGCCATCTTTCTTGAGCCGTCGAAATGCGGACTCACCTGCGCGATCGACGGCGGTGTGGAGCTGGGCCTGCGACTCCAAATCCTCAGGATAGGTGTACTCCGCCGATACAGACTTGGCGACATCGCGCTCCTTAACCGGCCGATCGTCCGTCCCCTGCGCCAGCTGCCACAGCATCACACCGGTTTTGGATGTCAGCGAAACCTCGACATCGCGCTGGGACATGGCGGCAAAATCACCGATCGTCTCCACGCCCAGCGTGTGCAGTTTCGCAGCGGTGACAGGGCCAATACCCCAGAGCTTCTCTACCGGCAATGGGTGTAGTAGCTCGTGATTGCGTGCGGGGTCCAGCACGTACACGCCATCGGGTTTCGCCAGGCCGGAAGCAATTTTCGCGAACTGCTTGCCCGCGCCCGCGCCTATCGACGAGGCCAAGCCGGTCTCCCGCCGGATATCTGTCCGCAGCTGCTCCGCCCAGGCAATGACCTGCTCCTTCGAGGCTCCCTGAAGCTCTTCGGGTTCCATGAAAGCCTCGTCGACGCTGAGCTGCTCGACCACGGGCACGCGCTCGCGGATTACAGAGAACACGCGGCGCGACACCGGCCCGTAGATGCCCTTGCGCGCGCTGACCGTCACTGCGGTCGGTGGCATGAGACGACGTGCGCGAGCCATCGGCATAGCCGAGTGCGCGCCGTACGCGCGGGCCTCATAGGAGGCACCGGCGACCACACCTCGACCGCCCAGTCCGCCGACGAGGACTGGCCGCCCGCGCAGAGTCGGGCGGGTGAGCTGCTCGACGGACGCGAAGAACGCGTCCATGTCGATGTGCAGAACCCACCGCCCGGAAGTCGGCATAGAGATTACTCTCCCCTACTGCTTGGCAATATCCGCCGAGCAGCCGTCCGCCACGTCGTAGCTCAGCGACTCTCCGCCAGCGACGACCTCGAAAGCGGTTGCGAGAACCTCGCGGGCGATGAGGTCAGCGTGGCGGTTGGCCCACTCCTCACGCTCGGCCGGCACCTGCAACTTCACCGAAATGCGGTCGGTGACCTCAAGGCCAGCGTTCTTGCGGGCATCCTGCAGACCACGGATGCGGTCAGCGGCCCAACCGCGGGACTCCAGGTCCTCGTCGAGCTCAGTGTCGAGCACAACCAGGCCATTGACGCCGTCGACCTCAGCGGTGGAATCCGGCGAGATCGCGACCAGGTTGCGGGTGTACTCGCCCTCCTGCAGCGGAATGCCATCGGCGACAACCGCGCCGTCGACAACCTCATAGTTGCCAGACTTCACAGCCTTAATGACCTTCTGGACGTCCTTACCCAGGCGCGGACCGGCCACGCGAGCGTTGACGGAGACCTCGAATCGTCCCACCGAGTCCACGTCGGAGGTGAACTCCACCTTGTCGACGTTGACCTCGGAGGAAACGATGTCGGTGTACTCACGCAGACGCTCGGCATCCGGGAATGCCAGGGTCAGCTTCTTCAGCGGCAGGCGGTTACGCAGCTGGTTGGCCTTGCGGATGCGCGATGTTGCCGAGCAGACATTGCGGACAATGTCCATGGACTCAACGAGTTCGTCATCGGTCGGCAGCTTGTCGACGTCCGGCCAATCCTCCAGGTGCACCGAGCGGCCGCCAGTGAGCGAGCGCCAGATGACCTCGGTGGCCATCGGCAGCAGCGGAGCAGCCACGCGGGTGAGAACCTCCAGCACCGTGTACAAGGTATTGAAGGCCTCTGGGTGCTTGACATCGCCGGCCCAGAAGCGGTCGCGGGAGCGGCGCACGTACCAGTTGGTCAGTGCGTCACAGAACTGACGGACCTCATCGGTGGCAGAAGCAATGTCAGTGTTGTCCAGGCACTCAGTAACAGCACGGACGGTTGCTGCAAGCTTGGCCAGGATGTACTTGTCCAGGATGTTGTCGGAGTCTACCGACCACTCGGCCGGTTTGGAAGCGTAGAGCTGCAGGAACGAGTATGCGTTCCACATCGGCAGCAGCGCCTGGCGCACGCCCTCACGAATACCCTGCTCGGTGACAATCAGGTTGCCGCCGCGCAGGATCGGGCTGGACATGAGGAACCAGCGCATGGCGTCGGAGCCGTCGCGGTCGAAGACCTCGTTGACGTCCGGGTAGTTGCGCTTGGACTTACTCATCTTGTTGCCGTCATCGCCCAACACGATGCCGTGGGCGACGACCTTCTTGAACGCCGGGCGGTCGAACAGTGCAACCGACAGGACGTGAAGCAGGTAGAACCAGCCGCGGGACTGGCCGATGTATTCCACAATGAAGTCGGCCGGTGCGTGGGACTCGAACCACTCCTTGTTCTCGAACGGGTAGTGGAACTGCGCAAACGGCATGGAACCGGAGTCGAACCAGACATCCAAGACATCCGGGACGCGGCGCATCATGGACTTACCGGTCGGGTCGTCCGGGTTCGGGCGAACCAGCTCGTCAATCTCCGGACGGTGCAGTGTGGTCGGGCGAACGCCGAAGTCCGCCTCCAGCTCATCGAGAGAACCGTAGACGTCGACACGCGGGTACTCGTCGTTGTCGGAAACCCACACCGGAATAGGCGATCCCCAGTAGCGGGTACGGGAGATGTTCCAGTCACGTGCGCCCTCGAGCCACTTGCCGAACTGACCGTCGCGGACGTGCTCCGGCATCCACTCAATCTCGTTGTGGTTGAGCTCCACCATGCGCTCGCGGATCTTGGTAACGGACACAAACCAGCTCGGCAGTGCCATGTAGATCAGCGGCTCGCCCGAACGCCAGGAGTGCGGGTAGGAGTGCTCGATGGTGCGGTGCTGGACGACGCGGCCAGCGGCCTTCAGGTCACGGATGATGTCCTTGTTGGCGTCAAAGACCAACTTGCCCTGGTACTCCGGCACCTGCGAAGTGAACTTACCGTCCATGTCCACCGGAATGATGACATCAATGCCGTATTCATTACAGGTGTTCATATCGTCTTCACCGAAGGCCGGCGCCTGGTGGACCACACCAGTACCGTCCTCGGTGGTGACATAATCGGCCACCATGATTTGGAAAGCGTTCGGGTGATCTGCGAAGTAGTCGAAGATCGGCTGGTAGGTCAGACCTTCCAGGTCAGCACCAGCGAAGGTAGCCACGACCTCGTGTTCCTTGCCCAATTCCTTGGCGTAGGCACCAATCAGCGCTTCTGCCAGCAGGAAGGTCTTACCTGCAAACTCCGGCACGGAGGAATCCTCGCCGACCTTAACTACGGCGTAGGTGACCTTCGGGTTCACGGCCAGACCAAGGTTGGACGGCAGCGTCCACGGCGTGGTGGTCCATGCGATAGCCGCAGTGTCAGCAAGCACCGGGTTATCCGCCAGCGTCTTCTCCGCTGCCGAGCCTGCCTTGGCGCCGGTGAACGGGAAGGTCACGGTCAGGGTCGGGTCCTGCCGCATCTTGTAGGAGTCATCCAGGCGGGTCTCCTGGTTGGACAGCGGGGTGTGCTCTGCCCAGGAGTACGGCAGCACGCGGAATCCCTGGTAGACCAGGCCCTTGTTGTAGAGCTCCTTGAAGGCCCAAATCACGGACTCCATGTAACTCATGTCCATGGTCTTGTATCCGCCGTCGAAATCAACCCAACGCGCTTGACGAGTGACATATTCCTTCCACTCGCCCGCGTACCGCAGCACCGACTCAGCGCAGTACTTGTTGAAGTTAGCCAGACCCATTTCCTCGATCTGGCCCTTGTCCTTAATACCGAGCTGCTTCTCTGCCTCCAGCTCAGCCGGCAGACCATGGCAGTCCCAGCCAAAGACGCGACCAACCTGGTAGCCACGCATGGTCTTGTAACGCGGAACAATGTCCTTGACGTAACCGGTCAGCAGGTGACCGTAGTGCGGTAGACCGTTGGCGAACGGCGGGCCATCATAAAAGACGTATTCGTCAGCACCATTACGCTGATCGATAGAGGCCTGGAAAGTGCTGTCCTTGCCCCAGTACTCCAGAACCTTTTCCTCCAGTTCCGGAAACTTCGGGCTGGAGGTGTACTTACCAAAGTCAGCAGTGCGCGGATACGCGCCACCTGCCGGAGTGGCCTCAGCAGAGGCATTTACATCGTTCGAATTAGACACCGTTTCTACGTCACTTCCGTGGTCGAACATCATTAATACTCACCACGGGGACGCATGCCTAGCCCCTTCAGCGTTGTTACTGGTGACGCTGAAAAGGAGTCTCGCGCGGTACCACCCCGCTTGGCATCACGCTTTACGACGGTTCTTGCGAACAAGAACCATGCGGCTTCACGCGATAGCCCGCTTATTTAATAAGGCTTTGTAACGGTGCCAAACCGTTCGGTTCTACTGGGCCCATTTTCTACTGGACTGTTCTTCCGAAACGCTCCCCGGTGATGGCCGGCTCATTGCGCGTATGGGTGTCAGTATAGCAGTGTCTCAGGCAACTACTACAACCCTGACCGGAACAAAGAATGCGATTGGTTCGCAGGGAAAGATAGCAAAAACCACCGCGCTCTGCCTCCCCTCCCTGGGGAGCCGAGCGTGGTGGTTTTCTACGTGTTGGCTACATAACTAGTTGTTGTAGCCGTCGGCCGGGGCAGCCGACTCGCGAGAGTTCAGGTCGTCGAGCTGGGACTCCAGGAAGGTCTTCAGGCGAGTGCGGTACTCGCGCTCGAAGATGTGCAGCTCCTCGATGCGCCCCTCCAGAGCGGTCTGCTGCTCCTTGACGGTGGTCATGATCTCGTGGTGCTTGCGCTCTGCATCGTCCTGCAGCGCGGTTGCCTTCTGCTGCGCTGCGGTGATGGTGGCGTTAGAGCGAGCGTCTGCGTCGCTGATCATCTGCTCGCTGCGCTGGCGAGCGTCAGTGAGGGTCGACTCAGACTCGTTACGGGCATCAGCCAACAGCTGCTCACTGCGCTTCTTGGCATCAGCCAAAGTTGCTTCTGCCTCATTGCGAGCGTTGGTGATAGTGCGCTCGGCCTCTTCATTGGCCTCTGCCACGGTGCGGTCAGCGTTTTCACGAGCCTCGGTGACAAGCTTGTTGGCCTCAGCGTCGGCGTCAGTGGTGACGCGATCAGCGGTGTCCTGAGCAGCCTGCAGGATACGAGCAGCGCGGAGGCTAACTTCCTGCGACTCGGTGCCGGTGCTTGCTGCAACTGCCTGCGGCTGCTCCGCAGCTGCGGAGGAAGCCTGCTGTGCAGAAGCCTCTGCCTCAGAAGCACGCTTCTCAAGAGCATCCAGACGATCCTGGTAGTGAGCCTCAATCTCCTGCTGCTGAGCGCTCAGGCGCTCGTTGTACTCAGCGCGCAGCTCCTGCTCAATTTCCTTGCGCAGCTTGTCCTCATCGACAGCCGGCGCCGCAGCGGCAGCACCGGAAGCAGCGTAGTCTGCGCCGCCACCCTGCTCTAGCTGACCCTCAAGGTCCTCAACCCGCTGGCGCAGCTCAGCGTTTTCATCCTGGAGCTCACCCAGTGCGTCCTCTACGAGGTCGAGGAACTGATCGACCTCGTCCTCGTTGTAACCACGCTTGCCAATCGGAGGCTTGCTGAAAGCCACATTATGCACATCAGCCGGAGTCAACGGCATGGTGAGTTCCCCTAACACTTTGAGCGGACAGTTCTTAAGAAATCTTAAGAGAATTATTTCCAGTAGTACTGTTTACCCGGCCAATCCTACCTGCTCTAGTCACAGTCCTCACCCCATTTATTTTGGGCAGGACTCCATCCCCCACGTTCTAACCAATGGCAAAGTTCTAGTAAAACGTTAAACCTCGCCCTTACCCTGCACCTTTAGCCACAGAACTTTACCCCCGACACAATAAAAACCCATTGGGGATTACATTCCCCAACGGGTTCCTATTGTTGCCCCCGATTAACACCCCCGGCGGCAATTCAATGCCCGAGAACATCGCATTCGGGACAGTCAAAACAACACAGCTCCACCGAAATCCACATTGTGAATCCCAAGCAAACAGTTAGCGATATTTACGCCACCGCGCCGAGAGCTACCTGCAGCACCATTCGCAGAATCATAAGGATGAAGAACAAAACAAGCACAGACATGTCCACCATCACGTTGCCCATCGGCATAGGCGGGATGAGTCGGCGCAACAGCTTCACCGGCGGGTCGGTAATGACAAAAACAACTTCGCCAATCGACGAAAACACCCTGCCTGGTCGCCAAGAGCGAGAAAATGACTGAATCATTTCAATCACAATGCGAGCCAACAGCAGATAGGTGAAAAGCTTCAGCAGGATTAGCAGAACTAGCAGTAGTGAAGACACGAATAAACAGTCTAGCTAATTAATCGAAATACGAAACACTAACAAGCCATGCGAGCCGGCTGACTAGCCGGACATCCGGTCGAACTGGCCCTCGTTGACATCGCAGCCATGCGGGTACAGGGTGAACACGGAGCCGTCAGCCTTGATTCGACCGCGCAGACCGAAAACCAGTCCAGCAACGAAGTCGACGTAGCGCTTAGCCTCAGATGGGTCAAGCTCACTCAGATCGAAGGTGACAATGTCACCGTCGCGGAAGTGCGAACCGATGTCCGGAGCCTTGGAGTACTTGTCCTGGAAACCACTTTCCGGCTTGATGAAGACCTGCTCCGGTTCCTTGGTCTCAGCAACGGAGTGCAGGTTGCCGTAGCGGTAGTCCTCCTCGCGGGAGTTCACACTTGCAGTCTCACGTGGAGCCTCTTCGCGCAGCTCGTAGCGGTGGCGCTCCGCACGAAGCGAGTCGGCATAGGAGTCATCAAAACGCTCCTCGTCACGGCGGTCAAACTCGTCGTAGTGCTCGTCGTAAGCCGCGTCATCAGTCGGGGTAAGACCGAAAAAATTTGAAACCCCACGGAAGAAATCAGCCATCTTCTGCTACGTCCTTCTTAGTGTGCGAATTTAAGTCTGTGCTACCCACAACCTACCGGCTGGGTTGGCAATATCGCATAGACACGCGCAAATTTGGCGCGCCAAAATTACAACTTTGAAACTTAGCCCTGCTCAGGCAGGATTACGATGCCCGCCTGACGGCCAGTCTTCCCCTCCCGCCGGTAGGAAAAGTACTGCTCATTTTCAATAGTGCAGCTGGGCTCGACATTGACATGCCGTACACCGAGGTCATAGAGCTGACGCATCAGGCCGGCGCGCACGTCGACACCGGCAGTCCCCTGCTTCGTTCGCATCTTCGCTCCGGGCAAATGCTTATCGACGTCATCGGCCATCGACTCAGGCACCTCGTAATTGTGGCCAGAAGCCGCCGCACCGAGAAGCGCATGGATATTCTCGGGCGTGGCACCGAGCTCAATCATCTTCTCGACAGATTTACGAACGATTCCGTTGCGGGCACCGGTCCGCCCTGCGTGTACCGCAGCGGCGACACCCGCATAATCGTCGGAAAGCAAGACGGGAACGCAATCGGCAACGAGCACTACCAGCGCGAGACCCGGCGTGGTCGTGACGATGGCGTCGGTAGCCGAGACAGGCTCAGTTTGTGGTTCGTTGACGACGGTGACCGTGTTGGTGTGAAGCTGCTCCATGTAGACGAAGCGGGCACGGTCGATTCCCAGAGAATCGGCCAAGCGCTGGCGGTTGCGTTCGACTGCGGACGGGTCATCGCCGACATGATCTCCAAGATTGAAGGAATCATATGGTGGCAGCGAAAACCCGCCGCGCCGATTCGTCAGAATTTTTCGGCTGCGGCGGGATTCAGTCATGATTTCTTAGAAGCCCCACTCCGGCAGGTCGCTGGAAGCCTGGTAGCCGCCACGACGGTCGTCGCGGTCATCGCGATCCTCGGAACGGTGAGCACCACGGTAGTTGCGGTATTCCTGCGTACGCGGTGTCGGGTTGTCGGTGAACAGACCACCGCTGTTCGGGTTGGTGCGCGGGACAAAGCGGTCGCGATCCTCACGCTCGCGCGGCTGCGCGACCGGGCGCTCTTCCTCCGCACGCGGGGCCGGAGCGCCGAGGTTGTCACCGCCCGGCAGTGCGCTGCCCTGTCGCGGTGCCTGCTCAGCGGCCGGACGCGCCTCGGCATCCTGTGCAGCCGGACGTGCAGCGGCACCTGCGGCTGGCTTGTCCAGCGGGTTGCCGTTACCCTGCTCAAAACCGGTAGCGATCACAGTGACGCGAACTTCGTCACCGAGGTTGTCGTCGATGATGGTACCGAAGATGATGTTGGCATCCGGATCAGCCTTTTCCTCCACGATGGACGCGGCGGCGTTGACCTCCATCAAGCCCAGGTCGGAGCCACCGGCGACGGAAATAAGCACACCCTGTGCACCATCCATGGTGGACTCCAGCAGCGGGGAGTTAATGGCCTGAGTAGCGGCGTTCATCACACGGTCGTCGCCGCGTGCGGAACCAACGCCCATCAGAGCCGAGCCAGCCTCAGCCATTACCGAGCGGACGTCGGCGAAGTCGACGTTAATCATGCCCGGAATGGTAATCAGGTCAGTAATACCCTGGACACCGTTGTAAAGAATCTCGTCGGCGAAGCGGAACGCGTCCATCATGGACAGATCCTGCTCACCAATCTGCAGCAGACGCTGGTTCGGAATGGTGATAAGGGTGTCACAGACCTCCTTGAGGGTTTCAATGCCCTCGGCGGCCTGGCGTGCACGGCGCTTGCCCTCGAAGTCGAACGGCTTGGTTACGACACCAACAGTCAGGGCACCGGACTTCTTGGCGATGCTCGCGACAACCGGAGCTGCACCGGTACCGGTTCCACCGCCCTCACCTGCGGTAACGAAGACCATGTCGGCGCCCTTGAGGGTCTCTTCAATCTCGTCCTTGTGGTCTTCCGCGGAAGTGCGGCCAACCTCGGGGTTAGCGCCAGCTCCCAGACCACGAGTTGCCTCACGCCCAATGTCGAGCTTGACATCAGCGTCGGAGAACATCAGGGCCTGCGAGTCGGTGTTGACTGCGATAAATTCGACACCCTTCAGCCCCTCCTCGATCATGCGGTTGACAGCATTGACGCCACCGCCGCCGACACCGACGACTTTGATAACGGCGAGGTAGTTATTCGGGGAGGTCATTGCGCGTTTCTCGCCCTTTCCTATAGGTCCTAAATAATTTCATCTAGCCACGTTGCACATGGTCCGCACGACAGCATTGGCACCGCCGGGCAGTACAGCTCTCCATGACACCGCACGGAAGAAGTGCATCATGGCCGAAAAGCTGTTGACCCCATTGTGGTCGAAAACTGCAAATAATTCAGCGACCTTTTAGCGCGTGTCGCTACCTTAAACCTGCACTTGAGGGATAGTGTTTAGCCACAGAAATCACTCCAGACACCACCATTCTCTACTCTCCCTTAGCAGCGGGTAGTCGGGGGTTGGAGACATTCCAAATCTTCTCGCCACGGTTCAGCACAATCTCCGTCGCGCGTGCCTTTTCTGCCGCATTATCCGAGGACCCGAAGTACACCTCGTATCCATCGGTCAGAAATAGCTTGATTTCTGCCTCGGAAGGAGCGCTAATCCGCTCCACACGGTGTGCAACGGGCTCTGGCAACGCCTTGACGACGTTCAAAACCGCCTTGATAACGCGCGGTTCGGGGTCAACTTTGCCGTCTGTTGGCTCATCCACGCGAGGTGCATCAACAACCTCGATGACACCCGCCGGCGGGGCTGCCGTGACGAACTCCTGACCATTTGCGGAAAACAGATGCTCTCCGTCAGTGGCACGGACAAACACCACCGGGGTGAATTCCCGTACCGAAATAGTCACGCCCTGCGGCCACGAACG
Organism: Corynebacterium sp. LK33; assembly: GCF_014334955.1. Classification (NCBI taxonomy): domain Bacteria; kingdom Bacillati; phylum Actinomycetota; class Actinomycetes; order Mycobacteriales; family Corynebacteriaceae; genus Corynebacterium; species Corynebacterium sp. LK33. The sequence goes on from NZ_PDGU01000007.1 coordinate 88,120, forward strand.
ACTGACCGTCACGCTATCGACCCACGGCTGCCCCGCCACGGAGCGCGCTGAGGCATCCGTGTCCAAGCGAATGAGCTTTTGATTCTCGGAGATACCACTGGCCTCGACAATCGCGTCTTTATCCCCGTGGACGACGCCCTCAACATCGATGTTTTTCACAACCAGCCACGGCGAAAACCACACCACCGCTGCAACGATGGCGATAATCGCGACCAGGCCACCGCCGATGAGCCAGCCGCGTCGCGGGGCGCGCGCTGAACGCCGACGCCGCGACGCTGTTGTGCCCCGGCCTGCACCGTCGGTCTGCTGAGATTGCTTTCGGCTGGTTTTCACAGTGCTACGACTCCACCTGTTCGTCGTTGTCTCCGCTGAGCTCGCGCACGATTTCGTCGGCAAGCATCGTCACAGAGCCAGCGCCGATGGTCAGAATGACATCGTGCGGTTCGGCGATTTCGCGAACGCGAGCCGGGACGCTGGTGAAATGCGGCTCATACGTCACAGGGATGGTCATTTTGTTGGCAATGAGCGCGCCGTCGACGCCCGGCAGTGGCTCCTCGCGGGCGCCGAAGACATCGAGCAATACGGCCTTGTCCGCCAGAGACAGGGCGGCAGCGAACTCGTCGGCAAAGTTGCGAGTACGCGAGTACAAGTGAGGCTGGAACACAGCGATGACCTTGCCACGACCGGCCTCGGTGACCAACTCCCGAGCTGCGCCGAGAACTGCGGAGACCTCGGTCGGGTGATGCGCGTAGTCGTCGTAGATACGAGCGCCAACAAATGGCCCCTCGCCGATACTGCCGTGGTAGTCAAAGCGGCGACGGACACCGGTGAATTCACCGAGACCGCGCGCCATACGCCCCAAATCTGCCCCGACGCAGTCGCCACCAACCATTGCGGCCAGCGCGTTGAGCGCCATGTGACGGCCGGGCTGATGCAGTTCAAACCTCACCGATGTCGAGCCAACAGTGGCCTCCACGCGGGCGCCACCACCGACGGGAGTCCAGCCGTGCAAAACGGCACCGACCGGCAGCGTCGGGTGTTTAGCCAAGGCTTCTTCCCCACCATAAGCCAGCACGTTAATGCCGCGCTCCACCGCGCGCTCGCCCAATGCGGCCGCATGCGGATCCTCAGCACAGATGACCAGATGACCGCCATCCTTAATGCGCTCTGCAAAAGCGTCAAAGACGGCGTAGTAGGTCTCGTCGTCACCGAAAAAGTCAAGGTGATCGGGCTCGATGTTGGTAATTACGGCCACTTCCGGCTGGTAGGTCAACAGCGAGGCATCCGACTCATCGGCCTCAGCAACAAAAACGTCACCACTGCCCTGGTGAGCATTGACGCCGGCCTTGCTCATCAGACCGCCAACGGCAAAAGACGGATCCAAACCAGCTGCCTGCAAAGCGGCGACAGTCATCGATGTAGTCGAGGTTTTGCCGTGAGTACCGGCGATCAGGAGAGCCTTGGAATCCTGCATCAACAGCGCTAACACATCGGAGCGCTTGAGCACCGGAATGTCCAGCTCATGTGCACCGGCCAGCTCCGGATTCGTCTTCGGGATAGCAGCGAAGGAAATGACCACTGCGTCCGGCAGCTCTCCCTCGCCAGCAAGCTCAAGATTCGTACGGTCATGGCCAATGGCGATGGTGGCTCCCATCGCACGCAGTCCCACCACCGCGCGGGACTCCTTGACATCGGAACCGGTAACACGAATGCCACGAGCCAACAGGATGCGAGCGATACCGGACATACCGGCACCGCCAATGCCAATCATGTGGACACTTGCGGGCAGCTCTCCCGTTACCGGCTGAAAGTCATCGAAATTAACGTTCATGTTTATGCTCGCTTTACTTCTTAGGGTTCACAGCCGCAGAAAGCACCCGACGGGCAATGTTCTCCGCAGCGTTACCATGTCCAATGTTGGCCAGGGCGCGGCGCCCGTCGGCAAGCTTTTCTGGGGACGTGACCAGCGGAATCACGATATCCGAAACTGATGCCGCAGTCAGCGACTCGTCGGCGATGAGAATACCGCCACCAGCATCGATGACATCGGTGGCGTTGAGCGCCTGTTCCCCATTTCCGTGTGGCAGCGGTACATACACCGCAGGCAAGCCGACAGCTGAGACTTCAGCCACCGTCATCGCACCGGAACGGCACAAAATCAGGTCGGCGGCGGAGTATGCCAGATCCATCCGGTCGATGTACGGCACAGCGACATAGGGAGCGTCCTCGCGGATAGCCTCGACCTCGACGTGATTCTTCTTGCCGTAGGCATGCAGTACAGATACACCGGCGTTGGCGAGCTCTGCGGCTGCACCGGTAACAGCTTCGTTGATGGAACGTGCCCCCTGCGAACCACCGGTGACAAAGAGCACCGGTCCCTCCTGCGGTAAACCGAAGAACTCGCGGGCCTCGGCACGCTTGGCGTCGCGGTCCAGCGCCGCGAGGCTGGCACGCACGGGATTGCCAACGACCTCGGCCTTCAGACCAGAGCCAGTCACGGCGGCCAAGCCGACGCCCCCGAGTGCGACACCGAGCTTATTGGCCAGACCCGCACGGGCGTTGGCCTCGTGAACCAGGAACGGAATCTTCTTCCCCGCACGGCACGCCATGTAGGCCGGTGCCGATACGTAGCCACCAAAGCCGATGACCGCATCAGCGTCAATGCGCTTGAAAACCTTGCGGGTCTCACGCACCGCACGAGCGACGTTGAGAGGCAGCTTGAACAAATCCGCAGTCGGCTTGCGCGGCACCGGCACTGGCGGAATCAGCTCCAGGTCATAGCCTCGCGCCGGTACGAGGGTTGACTCCAACCCCCGATTCGTACCGAGTGCAATGACGCGGGCTTCCGGCTGCAGGTTCAAAATCGCATCCGCCACAGCCAATGCGGGTTCGATATGGCCAGCCGTACCACCGCCGGCCACCACAATGGTCGGAGCAGAGCCATCTTCCTTGAGAAACTGCTCAGACTCCGAAGCGCCTTTCGCCCCAGCGGCTGCGCCCAGATTCTTGTCTGCCATGGTGTTATCGATTCCTCCTCCGCGGTGCTGAACCGCCGTTCCTATTGTTTCGGCCCGGGCGCTGGCGCGAACGCGACTGTCCGCCACGGCCTTCGCCCCGAATCCTACTGCCCCGGCCTGAGCTTGACGACGACCAGGAGCCCTGTGACCGTCCAGCCCGCGGCGACCTCGCTGTAAATCCCCGCGTCCGTCCGTTGTCACTACGAGAGGAATAATCCACTTCGCGGCCACGAACGCTGCCCGAGTTTCCGGAGCTGCCGGAGGTTCGGGAGCCACGCTGCGGGGCGGCACCTCGACCACTGCGGCTGCCTCCACTACGGCCGGCCCGATTGGGTCGGTCAGCTCGGCCACTGTAGGTTTCCCGCACCTGCGCCCCCTCGCCGCGTGGAGTACGCGCTCCACTGGTCACCACGGGAGGACCGAAGCGTTGCGGATCGCGATGGGCACGCACCTTCGGCGCGTGGCGACGCGATTCGTCATACGGGATTGGCTCCGGTATACCCAGGAACCTGTCCAGCCCCGGACGTCCCGAAGTCTGCATTGCAGAGACTGCTTCCGATTCGTGGCGGGCACATGTGGCTAGCAGGCCCATTGAGAACAACGTCACCATCGCCGATGTACCACCGGCGGAAATCAACGGCAGCTGCAGACCAGTCACTGGCAACGCACCGACGACGTAGCCGATGTTGATGAAAGCCTGCACCACGGTTGCAGCAGTAATCGTGCCCGCGAGCAAACGGAGAAACGGATCGTTCTGGCGACCGGCGATACGAAGTCCCACCCAGCCGAGCGCTGCGTAGAGCAAAATAACCATCAGCGCGCCGAGGAAACCAGTCTCCTCACCGATAATGGCGAAAATGAAGTCATTCTTCGCCTCCGGTAGGTATCCCCACTTCGCGCTCGACTGACCAAGACCGACACCGGTGAGAGATCCGTCGGCAAGCGAAAGAAAGCCTTGGTAGGACTGATAGGCATCTCCCTGCACATCGTTGAAGTTACCGAGCAGCGAGTCCAAGTAGACCCTGATTCGCGCCGAACGGAACCCCGCGGTGACGGTAAAAATCACCAGGGCGAAAGCCGCAGCGGCAAGCAGCCCGGTGATGAATACTCGCGGCAGGCCAGCAAACCACGCCAACGCCACCACGACGAACGCCATGGAAGCAACCATGCCGAGGTCACGCTGCAGCATCACCAGTGCCAATACCACGAAGCTGACCGCACCGAACAGCCCGAACAAATCGGTATAGGACACAGCAGTGCGGACCTTTTCAGCCAGCAGCTTCGAACCCCACAGTGCCAGCGCGATCTTCGCGATTTCTGATGGCTGCATGGTGATACCACCAATACTCAGCCACGAACGCGCACCGGTTTCCTCCAGGCCGATGCCGATACCAGGGATAATCACCAAAACCAGCAGCACAAAGGACAAAATCAGCGCTGCTGTCGATAGCGAGCGAATCAATTCCACCCGCATTCGCAGCACGATCCACATGGAGATAAGACCCGCCACCACCATGACCAGCTGACGGATGAACACCGACCACACGCTGCCCGAGTCGTTACCCGCGCTGGCCATGGATGCCGACAGCACCATCACCAGGCCTATCGACGTCAGCAGCGCGACGATGATCATCAGTAGGTGGTAGTCGAACAGCGGACGCGACTTCCAGTCGTTAAAACGCTCCACCCACGCCGGCCGCTCTCGAGCACTAGAGCTTGACGACGAGGGCCGCTGTGAACTGGTAGCCTTCGTCCCCTTTTGTGCCGTCGCGGCGCTAGCGCTTAAATTACGAGCCTTGCGGGAGTTATCCATCAGTTGACGTCACCTTCTGCGCCCATTGCGCGAACAAGTCGCCGCGTTCAGCCATACCGGAGTACATGTCCAAGCTGGCGGCAGCTGGTGCCAACAGCACCACATCCCCAGGGTTGGCATATTCACTAGCTGCCATACAGACCTTTGCCATGGCATCGACCTTGTCAGTGTCATCAATGACAACGACCGGCACAGCAGGTGCGATGCGGGAGAGCGCATCGCTGACTAGTTGCCTATCGACGCCCAGAACCACGGCGGCCTGCAGGCGATGAGCATGCTTCGCCACTAGCGGCGAGATTTCCGCGCCCTTGAGCTGACCACCGACGATCCAAACGACACGCTCATGACCGGACAGTGCAGCGTCGGCAGCGTGGGGGTTGGTGGCCTTGGAGTCATCAATCCACACGACATCATTTGCCTTATGGACAATCTGACCGCGGTGTGCCCGAACTTCGAAAGTCTCCAATGCCGCTGCAATTTGCTCCGGTGAGGTACCGATACTGCGCGCCATCGCAGTGGCGGCCACCGCGTCGAGAACACCTGCCCGGCCGGGAGGAGAAATTCCCGCTACCGGTGCGATGACAATGCCCGGACCAGAGTCGTCAGCTGCGGCATCGCCGCCGCCAAAAGCACGGTCGACAATCATGCCGTCGCGAACTCCGACCTGGTGTGCCTCCGGGGGACCATCGGTAAAGCCCACGACGGAGTTGCCGAGCTCGTCGTTTTTCAGCATCTTTTCCACGTGCTCGACGACATCTGCGTCATCCGCACCGTAGATTGCGACAGTACCGCGCAGCGCACGGGTCTTGTCCAGACCGTAGTTTTCGTAAGAACCGTGCCAGTCGATGTGGTCTTCCGCCAGGTTCAGCAGTACTCCCGCATCTGGGCGAATGTTTGGAGCCCAGTGCAGCTGGAAGCTGGACAGCTCTGCGGCCAACACCTCGATACGAGGCTCAGCAGTCAGTGCGTCGTACAGAGCCACACCAATGTTGCCCACAGCTGCGCCCTGCTCCCCGAGCATGGCGGCCAGCATGGAGGTGGTTGTGGTCTTGCCGTTAGTGCCGGTGACTACCAACCAGGTCCGTTTCGGACCCCACAGCTGGGCACAGTCGCCGGCGAAAGCCAGCGCCACATCACCGAATACCGGGACACCGGCCTCAGCGGCGGCGCCGAACAGCGGACTGGTCGGACGCCACCCCGGGGAGGTCACGATCGCAACCGCGTCGGCAAGCTCGTCGCGAGCGTCTGCGGTCGTGACATGCCGAACCGAAAAGTCAGCGGCAACCAGTGCGCCGAGCGCGGAGTCGTCCACGACGACAACTTCCGGACAGCCGATGTCCTTAAGCATCGCAATGGCACCGCGACCGGAAACCCCGGCACCTGCCACCAGAACTCGACCAGAGCGCACCGTAGCGACTAAGTCGAGATTTCGGATATCGGTGAGGTTGGTCGGGTCTGGTGAGTTAATCATTGAAATACGCCTACCTGAGAGAGCCAGTCACTGTAGAAGATGGCTGCGCCAATCATGTTGAAAATGCCTGCGAGTAGCCAGAAGCGAACGACAACAGTTGTCTCCGCCCAACCTCCGTTTTCGAAGTGGTGATGGAGAGGAGCCATGCGGAATACGCGCTTGCCAGTCGTTTGGAAAACCGCGATCTGGATTGCCACGGAAGCAACTTCCATCACGAAGATGAAGCCAATGATAACCATCAGCAGCTCAGTCTTGGTGACAAATGACAGACCCGCTACCAAACCGCCAAGAGCCAGCGAACCGGTATCTCCCATGAAGATCTTTGCCGGCGCTGCATTCCACCACAGGAAGCCCAAACAGGCGCCCAGACCCGCGACGGAAATAACGGCGATATCCAGTGGATCGCGGACGTTGTAGCAACCGCTGCCCAGCGAAGCCTCGCAAGAGTTACGGAACTGCCAGAAGGAAATCAGCGTGTAGGTGGCCAGTAGCAGTGCGGTGGCGCCAGCGGCCAGGCCGTCAAGGCCATCAGTGAGATTGACGGCATTCGTCCATGCGGCAATGACGATGAAGACAAATACCAGGAAGACAATCATGCCGAACCACACAGGCCCCGGTGCCAGATTCAGGAACGGAATATCTCGAATCAGCGACAAGCTCGTCGAACCGGGAGTCAAGCCAGACGCATCCGGGAACTGCAGCAGCAGCACGCCGAAAATCAGCGCTGCCGCCAGCTGCCCAACCAGCTTCGCTGTCTTGTTCAGCCCCAGGTTGCGTCCTTTGTAGAGTTTGATGAAGTCATCGGCAAAACCCAATGCGCCCATCGCCAGAACAAGGAACATCACCAACAGACCGGAGGCGGACGGCCCCACGCCAGTCTGGATATACGTAACGAGGTGTGAGAGGAAATAGCCAGCGACGATTGCGGCGATGATGGCGATGCCGCCCATAGTCGGAGTTCCCCGCTTGCGCAGGTGGCTCTTCGGCCCTTCTTCACGGATCTCCTGGCCAAGACCTTCAGCAGAGAATTTGCGAATAAGCACTGGTGTTAAAAAGACACTCACCAGAAATGCAATCGCACCACTGAGAATAAGTTGAATCACTTACTTTTCCTCTCCGCTTTCACCTTCGGGCGTAGTCCCAACCTTGGCAGCCAGCGAGTCCGCGACCCGCCACATACCGTCCGCATAGGAGGCCTTGACTAACACCACATCGTCCGGACGCACCTCGGCCGCCACCAAATCCGCGGCAGTGGATGTATCCGGCACCCTAGAAGTATTTAACCCCAACTCTTCCGCTTTGTCGGCCAGGGCATGCACATTAGAACTCTCTCCGACTGCAATTAGTCGATCGATGCCGCGGCCCACAAGGTACTCGCCAAGCGACGAGTGCTCATCTTCAGCGGAATCGCCAAGCTCACCCATCTGTCCAAGCACCGCCCACGATGAGGCGTCCTGGTGCGTTGGGCCAGCTGCTGTACGTGCCAGAGCGTCAATCCCCGCACGCATCGAATCAGGGTTGGCATTGTAGGAGTCGTTAATAACGACGATATTGCCAGTGAGCTGCTGGACATCCATGCGCCGCTCTGACGCTGCCACATGCGCAGCCATCGCCTTTGCGACCTGCTCAGCATCAATACCGGACTCCACTGCCACCGCAATCGCCGCCAGGGCATTGGCCACTTGGTGCGCACCATAGACCTGCAGTTGGATCGGGAATGTACGCCCATCCGGTACATGCAGGTCAAAAGATGCACGAGCAAAATCATCGAGCTGCACATTCGTGGCGCGGTAATCCGCGGTTGCGTGGCGTTCGGAGTTCTCATCGGCAGAGAAGAACACCACCTTCGCCTGGGTACGCGGAGCCATGCCAGTGACGTAGTCATCGTCGGCATTGAGTACGGCCACACCGCCCTGCTCCGCAGCCGGCAGCGCTTCCACGAGCTCGCCCTTAGCCTGCGCGATTGCCTCGCGCGAGCCAAACTCACCAAGGTGCGCCGTGCCAACATTGAGCACCGCACCAATGGTCGGTGGCGCAATGCGCGCCAGGTGGGCCACATGCCCAATTCCGCGTGCGCTCATCTCCGCAACCAGGTACTTCGTCTCCGGAGTGCACTGCAGCACCGTATACGGATGCCCAATTTCGTTGTTAAAGGACCCCTTCGGCGCCACCGTCGGACCGTCGGTACGCAGCAGCGTCGCCATCATGTCCTTCGTCGACGTCTTTCCCGCCGAACCCGTCACACCGACAACATGCAGCTGATCCTTCTTCAACTCGTCGACGACGTAACGCGCCAACTTACCAAGCGCTTCCAGCACCGCCGCCCCGGAACCATCCGGATCGTGTGCAAATGCGTCGGCATTGGAGTCCTGCTTACCAAGGGGCTTGACGACGACCGCAGGTTGCCCAACATCTCGTGCCGCCAGTGCCATCGGCGCTCCAGCTGCTACAGCCTGATCGATGAAGTCGTGGCCGTCGACACGCGCGCCCGGCAGGGCGAGGAAGAGCGAGCCTTCGCGAATCTTTCGGGAGTCGAATTCTGCGGGCTGAGTCACTGTGGCGTCATCATTGACGTGGGCGAGTTCACCTCCCACGATGTGAGCGATTTCCGCGGCGGTCAGGGCAATCATGATGTCTATAGTCCTTGTTGGTTAGAGTTCCAGGCGCCTAGTAAAGGATGATTTCTTGATTTTATTCGCCTACCGCGAATGGTTCGCGGTAGGCATGTCAGGTGGTGCGCTTCCTCAGCGATTTCAGCAATCTCAATCAGCGGATCCCTCCAGTCGCTGTGTGAGTGCTTCGGCCAGCTGTTCACGGTCATCGAACGGGTGAATTACGCCACCGATATTCTGGCCGGTTTCGTGTCCCTTGCCTGCCACCACGATGCTGTCGCCGCTGTGGGCGAGCTCGACGACACGGCGAATTGCCTGGCCGCGATCGCCGATTTCCTCAACAACCGTGTCAGAACTGGCCTTGCCGCTGGCAACCGCTTCCTTCGCACCGGCGACCACGGCCGCACGGATTTCAGAGGGCACCTCGGAGCGTGGATTGTCATCGGTGATGATGACGACATCGGCACCGTATGCAGCCTCAGCTCCCATAATTGGACGCTTGGCACTATCGCGGTCGCCACCGGCGCCGACGACAACCAGCACGCGACCTTCGGTCTGTGCACGCAAGGTGGCCAACACTTCAGCTACTGCGGCTGGCTTGTGGGCATAGTCCACCACAGCCAGGAAGTCCTGTCCGCGATCGATGCGCTCCATGCGGCCTGGCACACGCACCTGTGCCAGACCGCTCTTGGCCGCGTGATTGGCATGCCCAATCGCATCGAGCACAGCCCATGCGACTGCGGCATTGGCAACGTTGAAAGCACCCGGCAGAGGAACTTCCACCTCAACTGTGTCAGTGTTATTTCGCGTTAGCTCCACATGTTGGACACCGTTGGTGGCGACAGTGGCTGCAGCGGCGTGCCATTCTGCAAAGACCTCGGCAGCTGGCGTCTTGTCGGTTACGCGATGCTGAGTATGGACAGTGGTGACTTGGACATCCGGGTCGCCGGCAGCGATATCTGCCATGCGGACACCCCAGTCGTCGTCGATGCACACGACAGCCTTCGGTGCATGTGTCGGACCTGCGGGATCAAAGAGCTTGGCCTTGGCTTGGAAATACTCTTCCAAGGTCTTGTGGAAGTCCAGATGATCCTGCGAGAGGTTGAGGAAACACCCGACCTCGAAACTGACTCCGTCTACACGCCCCAACGACAGTGCGTGAGAAGAAACCTCCATGACAACGTGCGTCACCCCCTCGGAGAGCATCTGGTGGAACAGGCGCTGGAGGGCCGGAGCTTCTGGGGTAGTCAGGCTCGACGGAACGGCACGGCCATTGATGCGCGTGCCGGTAGTACCAATGATGCCTGTCGAGCATCCAGCTGCCAGGAGCGCGCCCTCCAGCATGTAGGTCGTGGTGGTCTTGCCAGAGGTGCCGGTAACCCCAATGATGGTCAGTGAATCCGAGGGGTGATCGTAGATTTCTGCAGCAACGTGCCCCATGACGGCCCGGACATCGTCGACAACCAGGACTGGTCGAGTCTCCCCTGCTTCCCGCAGGATTTTCAGACCTTCCTCATCAGTCAGGATCGCTGTAGCAGCCGACTGCTGCGCGTAGCGCGCACCATGCGTGCGAGTACCTGGGACGGCAGCAAACATTCCGCCTTCAGGCACTTCGGCAGCGTTGAGTTCGATTGCGGCGATATCCGCTCCTGCCGCCGCGGATTCGGTAATGCCGTCAAGTCGGCCATGCGCGAGGTTACACAATTTCGCAAGGGTGGCGGTCATTGGCTGTTCCCTCTTTCAAGTCAGTCGTTGGTGTACAACAGGTTGGAAAAATTCAAGAGATTCACTTTGCAGAAACCAAAGTAATAAAAGTCTGTGTATTAGTGCTGTCGCGGTAACTTCATTGTGGTGGTGACCTCGTTACGGCTGCAGCAACAACTTGCCCTCGCGGGGTGGCGACGGCGGTACGTTGTAGCGGTTAAGCGCCCAAGCGGCGATGTCCTTAAACAGTGGGGCTGCTGACTGACCGCCGTCACCATGGACACCACGCTGGGGTTCGTCAAGCATAATGCCAATGACAAAACGGGGATCGTCGGCAGGCGCGATGCCTGCAAACGTGATGTGGTACTTGGAATTCGAGTACGCGCCGGTGTCGGGGTCAAACTTCTGCGCCGTACCTGTCTTGCCTGTGAGCGAGTATCCCTCAATACTATTGCCGGCCGCGGTACCCGACTGCTGCCCCGTGGGATCAGACTGCATAACGCCTTCAAACATAGCGCGCACAGTTTGGGCGGTCTCCGGGCTAACCACACGCACTGTTTCCGGGCGCTCTGTTGCCGTCTTCGTGCCGTCCGGGGAAATTGTCGAACGAATCATACGCGGCGGGATGCGCTCGCCATCGTTGGCGATTGCCTGGAAAACTCCTGTCATCTGCAGCAGTGTCATGGCCATACCCTGACCAATGGGCAGGTTCGCAAATGTACCGCCGGACCACTGCGGACGCTGTGGCACAAAGCCGGACGATTCACTGGGCAACTCGATACCCGTGGACTGCCCCAGCCCGAAGAGATGCAGCATCTCAGCGAAGCGGTCCTGACCCAAACGCTCTGCCAGCATTAGGGTGCCGACATTGGAGGACTTGCCGAATACACCGGTCGTCGTGAAAGCTTCCGTGCCGTGCTCCCATGCATCGCGCACGGTGACACCCGCCATATCAATCGTGCCCGGGACCTGCAGAACCTCATCCGGTGTGGTCTTGCCATCTTCGATAGCGGCCGCGGCGGTAATGATCTTTGCTACAGAGCCCGGCTCAAATGGGTTCGATACAGCGGAGTTTCCGATAGTGCGCCCCTCTTCGAGCTCGGCCCCCATATCCTTATTCGGGTTAGCCGTGTCCGCCTGCGCCATTGCAAGCACTTCGCCGGTCTTCGCGTCGAGCACGACTGCCGACGCATCCTTCGCTCCCGAGTTGGCCTTCGCCTGGTTGACCTGCTGCTGGACAAAGTACTGCATGTCGAGGTCCAGGGTCAGCTCGTAAGTCGTACCGTCCACAGCTGCGTGGACATCGCGCGTGGATCCCGGGATTGCCACACCGTTAGAGGCGATATCAATGGTCTTGCCACCGTTAATACCCTGCAAAGTGGCATCACGAGAGGCTTCAAAGCCGAACTGGCCGACGCCATCCATGCCAATCTTGCCGATGACGTTAGCCGCCGTCGCCCCATTCGGGTACTGGCGAATATCCTGACGCTCCGCCACCAGTTCCGGATACTTTTCCACGATGGCAGCGGCCTTGTCCGGGTCGACATTACGCACGAGCACCTCATAGGTGCTGTCCTCATTGCGCAGCTTCTCCAGAATGTCCTTCGAGCTCACCCGGGACGGCGCGCTCATCACCGAGTTCTCCTCGGTTTCGGGTTCCGCTTGACGACGGCGACTGCTTCCCGACTTCTCCGCGTCGATGTCGGCCACGTCGAGTAGCTTCGGCAAATCCTTGGCGATCTGCTCGAGGCGTTCATCGTAGGTAGCGACATCATCCGGGCGCTGCTTATGGGCGTCCCCAATCCACTTGCGCAAAGTGTTCGGGTGAACGGTAATACTGCGTGCCTCCATAGTGAAGGCAAGCTGAGCTCCGTTACGATCGAGAATCGCACCGCGCCGAGCTGCATCAACAACTTCCACCGTGCGCTGATTCTGCGCCGCCGCCGACAGGTCAGGACCTGCGACGAGCTGCACCCAAGCCAAACGGGAGACCAGCACTACAACTGCGATAGCGCCTATAAACTGCAGCCAGTTGCGACGTCGGATGAAGTCCTTATTACTAATGCGTATTTTTTCGCGCGGGGGCACGCTTCGGTTGGTTTTAGCATCGAGCCCCCGGCTGCGCTGACCATCCCGAACGCGACTTTGGCCTCTGCGCTCACGGGATGTAATTCGGTAAGCACGTTCGCCGAAGTCATACCCCCCTCCACGGTTGGGGTAGTCGTCTTCAGATCGAATCATGCGCTAGTGCTTTCTACTAAGTCGATTCTCCCGCGCGCGATAACGTTAGGCGGTATTCCCTGCCATCGCGAGTACTGAATTAATTAGTCTACAGTCGACTGACCAGAAACAGTGGAACCGCCAGAATATCGGACAGTTGGCCAGTTTGGCCCAGTTTGTTTTCTAAGTTCCTACGGTGCTGGAGCTGGCTCGGGTGCCGGAGCTTCCGGTGCTTCCGGCGCCGCGGCTGGCGCTTCTGGGGCTGGCGCTGGCGCTTCAGCCTCAGGCGCGGGTGCCGGAGCCGGCGCAGGTGCTGGTGCGGGCTCATGGTTCTGCGGCGCATACGGAGCGGTTGCCGGCAACCCGTTCGGACGTGGGTGCGCTTCCTCAATGGCCGGTGCCTGCATCCCCGGAACATTCTCGGTGTCCTTCGGGTTCGACGACGGCGCATGCGGAATATTCGGCGACTCGTTATTGAGGTCGACAATCTTCTGCTGCTTCTCATCGCCCGGTCGCACTTCCACGACCTTGCCTTCCGGATCGGTCGTCAAAACGGCAGGCTGCTCCGGATTGACCATGCCCTCTTCCACAGCACGCTGCGCGATAGCACCGGTTGACTTCATGTAAGCAACATCCCGCTCGAGCACCTCCAGCTGGTTACGCAGCTCCTTTTCCTTGGTCTGCGCAGCATCCAGCTGCAAGGATGTCGAGGTCGAAATACCCGACAGCCACATCGCCGCCACGATTCCGGCAACGACGAGAATGATCATCACGGCCGCACCGGCAAACTTGTGGTTATCCCTCGAGGACGTCGTAACGCGACGCCCACGCACCGAGATGACCTGCTGAGAACCTGTGCGCCCAAACCGCCGGCGCTGATAAAGATCCTGTTTCGTGCGGGCGCTGCGACCGCGCTGACGAGTCTTCGTCTTGGCACCGGCGACGGTTGCAGATGCGCCGCGGGAGGTGCGCCGGGTGGGGGCGTGCTCCGTGATTGTCGTTGCCATGCTCGAAAGTTCTCCCAGTACTTAGATCGTTAAGGGTGCGTTTGGTGCGGTTGAAAGGTTTGGGTCAATCGGCTCGAATCCGCTCGATACAGCGAACTCTCACCGGTGCGGCTCGGGGGTTGTCTTCGATCTCGCTTGCCGACGCCTTCTCCGCACCTCTCGTGATGAGAGCAAAGTGCGGTTCATGCCCCGGAAGCTCCATCGGGAGCCCCGGTGGGGTTGTCGACTTCACGCGCTCCGCAAAGTCCTTCTTGACGATGCGGTCTTCCAGACTCTGGTAGCTCATGAACACTGCACGCCCATCGACTGCGAGTGCATTGCAGACCTGTGGCAGTACATTTTCCAGAGCTTCAAGCTCACGATTTACCTCGATACGAAGAGCCTGAAACGTACGCTTGGCCGGGTGTCCGCCCTTGCGGCGAGATGCCGCCGGAATGGTTTCGTAGAGCAGCTCGACCAGACGACCGGAGGTCGTAAACGGTTCCTTCTCCCGCTCACGCAGGACTGCCGAGGCGATCTTGCCGGCGAAGCGCTCGTCGCCGTAAGTCGATAGGATGCGCGCGATATCACCGTGCGAATAGGTATTGAGCACATCCGCTGCGGTAATCCCCTGGCTTGCATCCATGCGCATGTCCAGCGGGGCGTCGACTCGGTAGGCGAATCCACGATTGACTTGGTCAAGCTGCATCGAGGAAACACCGAGATCGAAAAGCGCACCTGCAATGCCCTTCTCAGCGGCGCGGGCGAGAATGTCCTCCGCGCCACTTCCACCCGCGGCTGCAGAAATTTCACCACTGAGCACCTCGGCGAGCGAATCGAAACGCACACGGAACCCTACAAAGCGATCACCGAAGCGCGCGAGACGTTCTTCTGCCCCTCGCAATGCATTGTCATCGCGATCGAGTCCAACAACGCAGAGCTTCGGGAACTGCTCCAACAGGTATTCCGTGTGTCCACCGGCACCAAGAGTGCCGTCGACAACTACTGCGTCGTCACCCAGTGCCTCGATGCCCGGGCGCAACAAATCAGTTACTCGATGAAGCAAAACGGGGACATGACCAAACTCGCCGGACTTGCGATCATCCGCAGGTGCCGATCCGTTCATTTCCCCTCCTCACCGGGTATGTTCGCACTGGTCAGAGAATCTATCGAGTGTATTCCCGGTTTGCTTAACGACGAGTGCCGCGCCAGCAACCAGACCGCACCTCATGAGCACTACTGGGAATGCTGCTATCGGTGCTTAAAACAAAAAGCGGGGATGTTCACAGGGCCCCGCCTGACAGAACCTGGTATCGGGGAAGTACACCAGGGGCTATCAGGCAGAGTCCATGCGGACATTCCCTCTTTTCGGTTATTCCAAGCGGTTTATAAAACGCCGAACAGCGAGTCATCCTCACCTTCGGAGAAATCAGCTTCATGCTCCGCCTGGTAGGCCTCCCAGGACTCTTTGTCCCAGATCTCCAGAAAGTCAATAGAGCCGATAACCACGCACTCCTTGGAGAGATTCGCGTACCGACGGTGATCCATCGATAACGTGATTCGCCCCGAGCCATCAGGACGCTGCTCATCGGTGCTCGCCGCAAGATTTCGGATGAAAGCTCGCGCCTTGGCATTCGTACGAGAGGCCTTAGTAGCCCGCTGAGCTAATTTGACGAACTCCTCTTTCGGATACACCGCCAGAGAATGATCCTGCCCTTTAGTGACCATCAGGCCACCTGCGAGATCCTCACGGAACTTCGCTGGCAACGTCAGGCGCCCTTTGTCATCAAGCTTCGGCGTATAGGTGCCCAGAAACATGCGTCACTGGCCTCCTATCCCCGTGTCAACCTCAATGTCAACGCACAAACGCTTACCGAATTCAGGGATTTAGGCGTTGCCTTCAAGCAGAGCCGGAGGGCTGTGCTTTACCGCAGTGCCAAAATCTCGCCAAACTTTAAGCGCAAATCGGATATTCACTTCTGCAATGTTGACCAACCTCAATCAACATCACGCCCCACTTTACCCCACTATCTTCCACTATCAACACAAGAAGAAGAAAAATAGTCACAGAATCAGCGCAACCCCGCCGCCAGGACATCCACTTTAACCCAATTGACCTGGACTTTTAAAGAATCACCTCGACAATTAAAGCGCGAATAAAAAGTGGGGCACCCACCCGCAACCACGCCGATAACGACGCCACACCAACCACATTGTTAACAGAAAGCAGTTTACGCCCCACTACCCACCACTTACCTGCTAAAAACCATCCAGATTCAACCTGGTCGCCAGACTTAGCGCGTTGACCTGCAATTTTATGTCGCCAGAGCCAAACTTTCGGAGATACCAACAACGACCGCAGATAAGAATTCCTCCATCCCAATAGCTAAGTGGGGGAAAGTGGAGACTCGGGGTGGGGCAAAGTGGGTGAGATCTTGTGGAGACGATTCACGTCTAGAAAAACAAAAAAGTGAGAGCAAGCCATCGCTGGCTTGCCCTCACTTGTTAATTCTTGAGGCTTATCCCCTAACGCCCCTCGAAGCGGCCACGGAAACGCGATTCCAACGTGGAATCACCAGAGGAGCCACGGCTACCCGAGGTCCCTCGACGACTCTTTGCCGCCCCGGACTTAGTCTTTCCAAAGCTCAGCCCCGAAGCAGAACTAGCCTTCTCCTGCTTACCGGCGCCGGTCAGAGCCCAAACGCCGGAACCGAACATAAGGCCAAAGCCGGCAACCGATAACACAATGAACCAATTGCTCACAGAGAAAAGAGCGACGCCGCCAATCAACATCAGCAGACCGAGGAGCATGAGCGCAAAAACCTGGATGGAAAACCCACGAGGTGCGCTGTTTTCCTCCGGAAAGCTGAACGCATTTCCGGCCATCGTCGAACTAAATTTAGGATCCTCAGCGTAGAGTGCAGACTCGATTTCGTCGAGCATCCGCTGTTCGTGCTCAGATAGTCCCACAATTCCTCCATCGCCTACTTGAGCATTGCCCACCGCGATACTGGCGAGCCTTGACCCCTCAACTAACAATGCCGATACAACAAAGTTAATTACAGGCCACGTGCTGCTAACGCGGCGTCCGTTAGCTTCATTCTTACCCCTTCAACGGGCGACTCACCTCTATTGTTCCATGAATCCGAACAATCCCCCATTTATTTAGGAAAGCAACGCTCTAACACGCCCCCACCGGCTTACGCAGCTGCGGGCAGAACACCCAGCTCAGCCCGGACAGCCCCCAAGAATGCACAACTTAAATCCCACAACTCCTGCGCCCGCCGAGAGTCAATGCGACGCGAAATACCCAACCGGACTTCCTCACGCAGCGCGGTGAACTGCTCAAACTTGGTGACCCAGCTATCAAATTCGGGCTGCTCTTTCTTTAAACGCAACCAGGCACTCTGTGTTGCCGAACGACGACGCTTAACTACCGAGCCCGAACGAGCGCCCGAGCCAGAACCCCCAGCCACCGACACATCGTCGCGATTCAACAGCGCGCCTGCGCAACGCAGCGCCGCACAGTAGGAAAGCTCCAACATCTCATCAGAGCTGGCATTCCGAGCATTCGCTAGCAGAGCCTCTGCCCGCCCCAGCAGCTCCAGCGATTGCCTTGAGACACCGACCGGGGCGACCGAACCCGACTGCGAAATCGCCCTAAACTCCACCACGTTCGACCTTGCCACCACCCTGCTTCTCCTTTCACACAGCATTCACATGAGCACGGATTTTCCGCTTCTCCTTAGCGGGATTGACTGCAATCTATCCCCAAGCCCGGACTACGCCATGCGCACTTTCGCACACCTGTTCGACTCGATGTTATTGCAGTAATCTCACAACTAAGTTCGTCCAAGTCGCTAATCTGGTCACTGTGAAATACAGCGTGGTTCCGATGACAGCAGGAGACTTCAATCTCCGCCTGCAAGAAGCAGTGGCTCTCTACATCACCGCGATGCAGTACAACCCCGCAATCTTGCCCGGTCGTCTCCACGAATGGCAGAAGCAAACCACTCAACCCGGCTTCATGGCTGCTGCAGCCATAGCTCACCCCAAAGAGCTCTCCCCTGCCCAGGCTCTCCGCGACCCGCGCTGCAGGTTGGTTGGCATCGGCTACTGCCGTACAGGATTGGACACGCACTGGTGGTATCGCCAGGTAAGAGATGGACTGCTCATGGACGGGCGCTCGCTACCGGACGTCGTCAAGCTCTTGGGCAACTACGCCGAACTGTCTGAGATTCACATACACCCCAGCTTTCAGGGGCGGGGACTCGGTAAACGACTGCTCCGCGAGTTGGTCGATTCCCGCCCAGAGACGCGAGTTCTGTTGTCAACCCCGGAATACCCGAATGAGGCCAATAGGGCATGGCAGCTCTACCGCCAATTTGGTTTCAAGGATGTTTTAAGGAACTTTTATTTCACAGGGGACTCCCGTCCCTTCGCAGTTCTAGGAGTAGATCTTCCCCGTGACATCATCACCGAGTGAACCTTCCACACCACGTCGACGGCTTTCGCCTCTGCGCATTGCCACAGCAATGGCCGGAATTGCCGCCATCTTGCCGCTCAGCGGCTGCTTTGACGCACAGGCTGGCATTACCATTTCCGGCGACGACAGGGTCTCGGGCACAATTCACGTAACACCCACGGAGGAAGTCCGTTCCCAATTTGAGCAGTGGCAAGTACCGGAAGATCTCTCCGACCGCGTCTCGCAGGGAGTAATCGACTCCTCCACAGGAAAGATGGAAGTCTCGTTCAACGAGCTGCACTTCATTGAACTCACCGATACGCTCCGACAGCTTTCCGACGATCGCGTAGACATCGACCTAGACCGTACCGGTGGCGGCAAGATTTCGATGAACGGCCACATGGATTTGACTCACCTGCCCGGCGCGAAGGTTGATTTCGTCGTCGCGTTCCCGGAGCAGGTTACTGACTCCAATGGCCGCCAGACCGAACCGAACAAGGTGGAATGGCAGCTCGCCAGTGGCGAGAACCATAATGTATGGGCTTCGTCGCCGGCTGGATCCACCAAGCGGAATCAATTCCTATTATTTGCCGGTGTGACCACAGCCGCCGGTGTCCTAGCCTCAGTGCTAGGTGTCCTGTGGGCGCGAAGAGTTCGCGACATGCAGGACTTTTAGCAATTAAAAACCGCCGCGCAGCATATCCTGGCCGGTGCCCCATTCGGGCGCCATGCCGAGGTTGTGCAAAACTTCCTGGGAGGCGCGAGCGAAGTTCATAGTCATAAAGTGCAGCCCCGGCACGCCTTCGGCGATGAGCCGCTCTGCCATGTTGGTCGAAAACTCGATACCAATCTTGCGAATCTCATCTTTATTGGCCTGCTCGTCACCATCTGCTGCCTTAATCAGGCGTTCCTCCAAATCGGATGACAACTGTGCCCCGGAGAGCTCAACCTGCCTGCGCACTGAGCGCAGCGATGTAATCGGCATCAGCCCCGGAATGATGGGCTTGGCACCGTGCACTGGGTCGGCTTCCACCAGGCGGTCTCGAAGGCGTAAGTAGTGCTCAATATCGAAGAACATCTGCGTAATCGAGTATTCGGCTCCCGCGCGCAGCTTGGCCAGCGTGTACTGCGTATCATGGTCCAAATCCGGCGAGCGGTAGTGTCCTTCCGGAAACGACGCAATGCCGATTTCAAACTTCTCGAACTCCGGCTCGGCCTTAATCAGCTCAATCAGCTCGCTGGCGTAGTGCAGACCGCCCTCGGTCTCCACCCAAGGACCAAGCGGGTCTCCCGGTGGGTCACCACGCAGAACAAGCAGATTCGTCAGCCCCGCGCTGAGATAAGAGCGCAGGATTTCCCGCAGCTCGTCGACAGTGTGCTCTACCAATGTCAGGTGCACAAGCGTTGTAAGCGGCTGCCTCGAAACGCGCTGGGCGATTCGCAGGGTGCGGTCGCGGCTAGAACCACCGGCGCCGTAGGTCACGGATGCAAAGGAGGCACCAAGATCATGGAAAGCCTCAGCTGCTCGAAGAAGACGTTCCTCGGCGGCGTCGTCACGCGGGGGCATGAACTCGACCGAGAAGGGAATACTGCCCGCGCTCGGCATTGAAAGCGCCTGGCGGATCGTCACTTGGCGGCCTGGCGACGGTGGCATTGTTGAGGACATAGTCACTCATACTAAGCGGTGTCCTATTCTTGAGTCAGCATTACCCGTCATCGACGAGAGGCTCACATGAGCGAAGAACTGGATTTGGCCGCGCTGCAGCCCCGCGAAGTACCAGCTGCTGTTACCAAAACGCTGGAGAACTACCTCAAAAGCCGTGGCGACGATGTCGCGTCGGTCGATGCGGTGTACACCGAGGCCATAGATTCGCTCCATTCCTTCGTCCTCAATGGGGGCAAGCGCGTGCGTCCAGCCTTCGCCTGGCAGGGGTGGTTGGGAGCAGGCGGCCTCGAAGGCCGTTTCTCCCCAGCCGAGGATTCCCAGGCTGTGATGAACGCGGTGAGCGCCCTGGAACTCATTCAAGCCTGTGCACTCATTCATGACGACATCATCGATGACGCTGATACGCGCCGTGGCGCACCGACTATCCACAAGGTATTCGAGGCCAAGCACGAGGCCAATAGCTGGAATGGAGCCGCCGACCGCTTCGGTATTTCGGCCGCAATCCTCATTGGCGATGTTGCTCTGACCTGGGCTGATGACATGATGCACTCTTCAGGCCTCAGCTCGGAGGCGCTAACCCGCGCACTTGTCCCCTGGCGGGCGATGCGCACTGAAGTACTTGGCGGCCAACTGCTCGATATCACGGCCGAAGCCAGCCGGGACAGTCGCGTCGAGACCGCTGAGAAAATCAATCTGTTCAAGACCGCCGCCTACACCATCGAGCGGCCGCTCCACATTGGTGCTGCGATTGCCGGCGCCCCAGCGGAATTGGTTGAGGCCTACCGCAGCTTCGGCCGCGATATCGGTGTGGCATTCCAGCTCCGCGACGATCAGCTGGGTGTTTTCGGCGATCCCGAAGTCACGGGCAAGCCTGCCGGCGATGACCTCCGCGAGGGCAAGCGAACCGTACTGGTCGGCCAGGCTTTAAGCCTCTACCTCGATTCCGCACCTGAAAAGGCCCGCTTTATCGATGAACGCCTGGGAGCGGTCTCGTCTGCTGCAGATATTGATGAGCTACGAAATCTCATCGCTGATTCCGGCGCTGCCGATGCCGTCGAACGTGAAATTGACCGCCTGACCAGCCGCGCTTTCTCCACTATCGAGAATGCCGACCTGCCTGCAACGTCGCGCGAGAACCTCATTGCTATGGGCGTTCGCGCCACCGCTCGTCAGCATTAGACCAGGTGTTGCGTAGTCATGCCCGCTGCTTCCCCCACTCGTGCCCCCATTAATTCCCCGCGTCTGCGACGTGCGGTCACTCGTCCTCATAAGGGCTCCAAACCACGACTGACCATCATCGGCGCAGGCCTGTCCGGACTTACCGCCGCGCTCTACGCCATCGCCGATGGCTACGATGTCACCGTTGTCGAGCGGGGAAGTTTCGTCGGCGGACGCTGCGCCAGTGAACCCATCACAGTCGATATCGACGAGCAATCGCTCACCGCAGTCTTCGACACTGGCGCAACTGTATGGACCATGCCCTCGCTTGTCGACGATGCCCTCGCCGCCGTCGGCCTCTACGCGCGCGATATCGACCCGGGTTTTTCGGCCTCCCCAATCACGCCCACCTACCGTGCGGAATTTGCCACCCGCGGCGGACTCGACGTGTTTTCCAACGAAGACATGATGGCCGATGAACTCGCGCGCTTCGGTGCCTCTGACTCCACCGTCGCCGGTTACCGCAAACTTCGCACGTGGCTGCAAACTCTCTTCAATGCCTGCTTCGACAACTTCATGTCCCGCAGCTTTGACCGCGTTACGGACCTATTCACCGGGCCCGGCGCGCTTCGCGACCTCACTACGCTCCTCCGACTCGGTGCCTTCGGCGCCCTCGAACCTAAGATTCGTGCCTTCCTCGGAGATAATGATCTCGCTCGCGTTTTCAGCTTCCAGGCGCTTTACGCAGGTGTGCCTCCCGCTAAGGCCCGTGCGGTCTACGGCTGCATTTCCCACATGGATACCTCGATGGGGGTTTACTATCCGCACTCCCCCGCATTTGGTTCGGGTATAGGCGCCGTCAGCGAGTTGCTCGCCGAGGCCGTCCGTCGAGCTGGCGGAACCATCGACTTCGGCGTTGATGTCACTGGGCTGAAAGTTGACGAAGCAGGCTTTGTCTCCGCCATCACCACGGCAACTGGCGAGCGTCCCACCGATGCCGTCATCGCTACGACCGATTTACCTGTGGTGCAGAGCTGGCTTCACGACGCGGCTACCTCTGCCGCCGGTAGCTCATCGAAGCGGCGAGGCCTTCGGAGCGTCGTAAAGCGGACGGGAGCGCGACGGTTGTTCCCAGTTCGATTTTCTCCATCGGCGGTGGTGGCGCACGGGCTGATTCCGGTTTCGGAGACTGCGACGTGGCCGAAGCGGCATCACCTGATTTCGTTTGGCGAAAAGTGGAACGAAACCTTTGAGGAGATCTCGTCACCGCGCCATGGAAAGCTAATGTCGGACCCATCATTGCTGGTCACCCGGCCTGCGGTGAGCGCGCCGGAGCGTATTGTCACAGATGCGAACGGCGTGCAGTGGGAGCCCGTCAGTGTGCTCGCGCCGTGCCCCAACTTGCAGTCGGCCAATCTGATCTGGTCACGAATCGGTGGGGACTACGTTGCGAAAATAACCGCTGAGCTGGAGCGGCGCGGACTGACCGGGATTTCTACGAAGTGGCGAGTCGGTCGGATCGATACCCCTCAGCAGTGGCAAGAACGCGACATGGGCGTTGGCTCGCCGTTTGGGCTGGCGCATCTGTTCCGACAGACGGGGCCGTTCCGTCCCCGCAACTTCTCTCCGAAGATGCCAAAGAATCTGACGCTGGCGGGATCGACGACGGTGCCGGGGGTTGGCGTGCCGACGGTCATGATTTCGGGACGACTTGCGGCACAGCGGTTTGAAACGCCTTAGCTCATGAATGTCTCCCGGATGTCTGCCGGTGGTCACTGACCAACTAGGATTAATGCATCAGCAATGTATCGATTGTTTAGGTTGACATGAATTTATCGCGGAGTGCTCAGCTGGGTGTCTACGGTGGCATCCTCATTGCTCTGGGCTCCTACGGTTCCGGTGCGAATCGCTACCGTGGCGGCCTTGTCCACGCTCTGGGACTCGACTGGATCACCTACGGTCACGGTCAGATTTTCTGTGAGATTGTGATTTGGGTAGGTATCGCCCTGCTGCTTATCTCGTGGCTGCGCATCGGGCGGGAACTGCTGTTCTCGAAGGGGACCACCCGGGACATTGTGGCCGGTTCTGCCCATGCTGGCGACGCAGCAGACGCTGCGGTTCCAGCGAACGCTGGCGGCGATGAGTCCACGTTGCGTCGGTTCAATTCAATCCTGTTGGCCTGGGCAATTCCCCTCGCGCTGGCCGCACCGCTGTTCTCTCGCGATGTCTATTCGTATCTCATGCAGGGCGCGATGGTCCGCGATGGGTTTGATCCCTACACCGAGGGAGCTGCAGCTAATCCAGGGCCGATGCTGCTGGAGGTATCCGCAGATTGGCGGAATACCACCACCCCGTATGGCCCGCTGCATCTGGGAATTGGCGAGGTCATCACGCGGATTGTCGGCGACAACATCACCGTCGGCGTGATTCTCTACCGCATTGTGTGTCTGCTGGGCTTCGCCGCCATTGTCTGGTCGATCCCGCGAATCGCCCGGGAGCTTGGAGCAAATCCGGCTTTCGCACAGTGGCTCGGTGTGCTCAATCCACTGGTGCTACTGCATCTGATTGCGGGTATGCACAACGAGGCACTGATGGTCGGATTGGTCAGCCTGGCACTAGTCGCCGCACTGCACATGGAGCACATGCGGGGCGGCCTAGTCGCTGCTGTCCTCATCGGAATCGGCGTCGCGCTGAAAGCCACCGCTGTCCTGGCGCTGCCCTTCGTCGTGTGGATTGTGTTGACCAGGCGCGAGCCCATCGCCACGGTTCAAGAGATGCTGCGCAAGATTCCGGCGATTGCCGGTGTGGGCATCGTGTTGGTCGCAGTCTGCGTCGGCACGCTTGCAGTGGTGACGTGGCTGACCGGCTCGAGCTGGGGCTGGATTTCCGAGATCAGTGGCAATACCAAGGTGATTAACCCCCTGGCAGCACCGTCAGCGGTCGCTGGTGTGATCTCGGGCGTCATGGCGTGGTTCAACGACGACATCGGTTTCAATGTCATCGTCAGCCACACACGCGTGGTCTCCTCTATCATCATGCTGGTGGGACTCGTGATCTCCTGGTTCTACTTCCGAGCCACCCCTCGTAACAATGTCGCTGGCATGATTGCCGCCTACGTGGTGGCCTGCGTATTTAATGCCGTGGCACTTCCCTGGTACTACGCCAGCTTATTGACTCCCATGGGAACGATTCGCCCGCCACGATGGGTGGTTCAAGGCACCGTGTTGTTCACATTCATCCTGTCGCTGTCCTTCGCCGGCGGCGGCAATCACCGCTTCTACGACGTGCCCTGGATGGTTATCATTACCGTTCTCGGCTGGCTGGCCGTCGGCTGGCTGACCACTGGAAAATTCAGCTGGAAGTACCCGTGGCGCGACGATAAAACCGCCGCAGACACGGATTCCACGGTGGCACCCCTGTCGCGGTCAACCGAGGTCGCATAGTTGTCCATGCCCACCCCACAGCCTCTCTCGACCATCGCGCTGCCACAGTCCTACGAGCTCTGCCGCGATATTATGGCCTCCCACGGTCGCACGTATTCCCTGGCCACGCGACTATTGGCACCCCGCCAACAGCGTGCGGTGTGGTCTCTCTACGCCTGGGCACGCATCGTCGATGACTACGTCGACTGCCCCGCCGACGCCGACCGCTCCCCCACGCACATCGAAGCCACGGTCACACGTTTAAGCGAGCTTTTCCACTCAGCTGTCGTCATCGGTTCGCTTGACGACGTCCACCGCGACCGCGACCGTGCCGTCATCTCGGCGGCCGCACAGACTTTTCGCGACTACGACATCGATCCACAGCTCTCTGCGGACTTTGTTCACTCCATGTTGATGGACGTGCCCGACACATCGTGCCACATTGCGCATTTTGAAACATGGGAGCAACTCGACTCGTATATGTGGGGCTCCGCAGCAGTCATCGGCCTTGAGATGATGCCCATCCTAGGCACCCGCGCAGGGGTCTCCCGCGAGGAAGCCACTCCCTACGCAGAGCTCCTGGGAAAAGCCTTTCAGGTGACGAATTTCCTCCGCGACATCGCCGAGGATTTTCGCCGTGGCCGTATTTACCTACCACTGAATGAGTGGGAGGCCTTCGGAGTGGGTACCGAGGAGATCGGCTACTGTGCCGCCACGGGACAGGCGACCCCGGCGGTACGTCAGGCATTGGCCTTCTTCATCGCTCGCAACCGCGCACTCTATGCCGAAGCCAGCAGCGGCGTGGACATGTTAGAGGTGCCAGGGCGTCAGGCTATCCGTGCCGCGGAGATTCTCTACTCAGACATTCTCGGCGAAATTGAGCGCATGAACTACAACGTCTTTGCGCAACGCGCTCAAGTGGGACGCGCTCGAAAAGCAAAAATCGCCCTCCCGCTGCTTTTCACAGCAGTGGCCGGGCGATTACGACAGGAGCTATCGCGGGCGTAGGACGGCGGGCGTAGGACGCCGTCCGGGTCTTTACAACGCCATAGCCTGTGCGCGGCGCATTACTTCGCGTGCAAGGTGACCGTGCAGGGCGTCCACCGGACGTCCAGGCAGAGATTCATCTTCGGTGAATAGCCACTCCAGCGTTTCTTCTCGCGTGTAGCCGCCGTCGGCAAGCAATGCGAGTGCGCCAGGTACAAAACGCGCGACCTCATCATCTTCAAAGAAGCGGGCGGGAATTTGTGCAATGCCGTCGCGGTGGACTGCAATAAGGCGACCCTCCTGCAGCAACGCGTGAATTCGGGTGACGGTGACGCCAATGAGGTCAGCGGCATCGGGCAGCGCAAGAGTGGGTTCGTCGGCGCTCAGGACATCGTGGCAAGTTGGAATCTTTCTCACACTGGTCACTTTAGCGCGTTGGCCTTGCAGTAGGTACGTCCCCATATACTTATTAGAAGCAACTGATTGGAACAGGGAAGGCTGGTTTATGTCGCAGCTTGTCGAGGGGCAGATTCTCGATGGTCGCTACCGCATCGGAGCCACCATCGCACACGGTGGCATGAGCACCGTGTACTGCGCCACCGATTTGCGGCTCGATCGCAGGGTGGCCGCAAAGGTCATGGATCCGCGTTTTGTCGACGACGAGTCTTTCCGCATCCGCTTCGAACGTGAGGCCCGCGCGGTCGCGCACCTCAATGACGAGTCGCTCGTCAACGTCTACGACCAGGGCACGGACCCGGCGGGGCATGTTTTCCTCATTATGGAATTCGTCGACGGTGGGACCCTCCGCGAACTGCTCCGTCAGCGCGGTCCGATGCCTCCGCATGCAGCTGCCGTCGTGATGCGCTCAGTTCTACGCGCCCTATCGGTGGCGCATTCCCGCGGCATGGTGCACCGAGATATCAAGCCGGAAAATGTGCTGATTGCCTCGGACGGGCGAGTGAAGCTGGCGGACTTCGGTCTAGTGCGCGCGGCCGCTGATGCCAAGGTGACCTCTAACTCGGTCATCGTCGGCACCGTCGCTTATCTGGCTCCGGAGCAGGTCACGGGTGAATCCATCTCCCCTGCATCCGATGTGTATGCGGCGGGTATTTTGCTCTTTGAGCTGCTTACCGGCACCACGCCATTCATCGCCGATTCTTCGCTCGGCGTTGCCATGAAGCGATTGAACGAAGATGTCCCGCCACCCTCGGAGTTCATCGACGGCGTTCCCGAGGAGTTCGACGAGTTGGTCGCCCGCGCTTGTTCCCGCAGGCCGGAGGATCGGTTTGAGACGGCCGAGGAATTCGGTGACGCACTCGAAGACATTGCGGACAAACTCGCGCTGCCACCATTCCGCGTGCCGTCGCCCGTCAATTCAGCAGCCGCCAACGCTGCCGCCATGGAGGGGCTCACAGAGGACTTCCACCGACCGGGCAACGACCATTTCGATGACAGACACGGCACCGCAGAGACGGCACCCGAGCGCTTCGGTCACGACGGCTATGGCTTCTCGACGGACGCACCCGGTAGCCCCGTTTCTTCCCGACCACCGGGACCACCAAACGTTTTCGATGATTTCGACGACCCGGATGCGGGGCGGACACGCACTTTCGATCGCAATGACGAGTACAACCCCCCTGGCTGGGAATCCCCGGAGCCGTCTGGTGGAGCTCTCGTACCAGCCGACGTTCCAGGCGCTCCGGAATATCCGCTGCCGCCGGACACTCAGGGCCCACAGCACCCACAGCATCCGCAGCCGCGATCTGCTCAGACTCAGACGCCTAAGAGCCGTCGAGCTACCCGACAGCGGACGCGCCGTGGATGTGCATTGTGGCTGATTATCGCCCTGGTTGCCACGTTGGGCATGGGGCTTGGCGCATGGTGGCTGGGCTCTGGCCGTTACGGCGAAGTGCCCTCTATCACTGGGCTGTCGCAACCACAGGCGATGACCGCAATCAGTGAGGCGGGCTTTGAACCGGTGGTTGATGAGCGCTACGACAACGATGTCGCAGTGTCCCAGATTATTGGCTCGGACCCCCTGGCTGGAGCGCGGGTTGTCCGCGGTGATGATGTTCGCGTGCTGGTCAGCCTCGGCCGCCCGACAGTGCCCGCATATCCCGCGAACCACTCAAAGGAAGTATTCAGCGCTGCCCTAGCTAAGCGGACGTTGAAAGAAGAGGTCGGAGACCCCGTTTTTTCCGATGATGTCTCCACCGGCGGCTTGGTCTTTGCGGTTCCTGCTCCAGGACAGACCGTCGAAGTTGGCTCGGTTGTGACTGTGCATTACTCCAAGGGGCCAGCACCGGTGAAGGTGCCAAAAATCGTGGGCCTTCAAGAGGATGAAGCTCGTGAGCTGTTGAGTAAGGCCGGACTGGAAGTCCGGGAGGTATCGGCGGAGTTCTCCTCCTCTGCTGAGCCGGAAGAGGTTCTTTCCGTGTCTCCTGAGGAAGGCACTGGCCTCGAACGCGGTAGTTCTGTGACGTTGACCATTAACAACGGCATCGAAGTGCCCAATGTAGTGGGCAAGTCGGAGGATACTGCTCGCCAAATTCTGCAGCGCGAGGGCATTGAGGTAAGCGAAGTAAAGGACGCGTCCTCCTCCTCGCGCGACTACGGCCGTGTCGACGCAGTCTCACCGAGTGCAGGTCGTCTGGTTAACCCCAATGATGCGACTGTCACGCTGACGGTGTCCAGAGCAGTGAAGGTTCCGCAGCTGCTGGGTAAAACTGTTGCGCAGGCACGTCGTGAAGCGGAGAAACAGCATCTTCAGCTCGACATCGACGGCTCTGCGAACGAAGACGATCGCATCGTATTGCAGTCACCCCGACCGGGCGCTAAGGCCACGGCGGGTGACAGCATTTCGGTCAGCACTCTGTAAAAAGTGCGGCGCGCTAATGAGTGCGGCGCTGCACTAGCTGGGCTAGTTGTACCTAGCTGAGCTGGATGCAACTAGTTGCGCAGCATCTCGGCAACCAGGAAGGCCAGCTCCAGCGACTGCTGAGTGTTCAAACGCGGGTCACAGGCGGATGCGTAACGGCCTGGCAAGTCGACATCGGAAATGTCCTGCGCGCCACCGAGGCACTCAGTGACATCTTCGCCGGTCAGCTCCACGTGGATACCGCCCGGGTGCGAACCGATCGAGCGGTGCACCTCGAAGAAGCCCTGAACCTCGTCGACAATGCGGTCGAAATGGCGGGTCTTGTAACCATTGGAGGCCGAGTAAGTGTTGCCATGCATCGGGTCGCACTGCCAAATGACCTTGTGACCAGAAGCTTCCACAGCCTCAACGAGGGGAGGCAGCACGGAGCGAACCTTGTCATTGCCCAGACGCGAAGTCAGGGTCAGGCGACCAGGCTGGAAGAACGGGTCGAGCTTGTCAGCGTAAGCGACAGCCTCCTCCGGCGTGGTGGTCGGGCCAATCTTCACACCGACGGGGTTGCCAATCATGGCAGCCAGGTTGATGTGGAAATCCTCAATGCCACGGGTGCGCTCACCAATCCACAGCTGATGCGCGGAGAGGTTGAACAGCTCCTGGCTGCCATCGTTTTCAGAAAGGCGCAGCATAGCGCGCTCGTAGTCAACAACCAGCGCCTCATGCGAGCAGTAAATCTGCGCGGTCTGCAGGTTCGAGTCCGCAACACCACAGGCAGCCATGAACTGCAGTGCGTGGTCAATCTCGCGTGCCAGGTCCTCGTAGCGGGCGCCAGCCGGCGAGTTGCTGACGAACTCACGGTTCCACTCGTGCAGACGGTGCAGGTCAGCGGTGCCCGAACCTGTCAGTGCACGTACCAGGTTCATCGCCGCGGAGGCATTGGCGTAGGCACGCACCATTCGAGCTGGGTCGTGAACTCGAGCTTCTTCGGTCGGCTCAACGCCGTTGACCATGTCACCGCGGTAGCTGAGCAAACCGTCGCCGTCGATGTCCTTCGAGCGCGGCTTGGCGTACTGACCAGCGATACGAGCCATCTTCACGACCGGAGTGGATGCGCCGTAGGTCAGCACAACGGCCATCTGCAGCAAGGTCTTCACATTGGCGCGGATGTGCGGCTCAGTATTGGACTCAAAGGTCTCCGCACAATCACCGCCCTGCAACAGGAAGGCCTTACCATTAGCGACGTCGGCAAGCTCCTGACGAAGCTTACGAACCTCAGGCGCGACCACAATTGGCGGCACCGATTCGAGAATGCGACGCACGTTTGCAGCGGCGCGGGCATCCCAGCTTGGCTGCTGTAGGGCTTGGCGGGATACGACATCAGCAAAGCGCTCAGCCATGTCGCCGGGAAGCGGTGGCAGATCGGGCAGGTCATCTACAGGGAGATCAATAGTCCAACTCACAGAAGTTCATTGTAGTGCCCCTGCTAGAAGGGTGTTAGTCAGGTCACCAAATATTCGAATTCCGCTGCTTAATCGAGCGGCAATTTCTGTGCAATCTTTTGAAACTTCAGCAGATTGTGCTGGGCATCTGCCAGCGCGTCGTGCTTACCTGCAGTCTGTTTTGGCAACCGTGGCTTACCCGCCATCTCCCAGTACTGCTTGAGTTCACGGGTATAGCGCGGCATAAACTGCGGCAACTTGGTCATATCGCCCCAAAGCTGCACCAACGCAATGTGGTCGTAGGCACCTACCCAGGCCCACAGCTCTGGGCTGCCCGTACCGGGTTCGGTGAAAAATGCCAGCAGTTCCTCGCGGATCGTGTCCCGGTTCTTCCACAGCGGAGATGAGGGGTTGGGCAGCTGATTGAGCACATTGGCCCGAACCCACGGCCCGGCCTTGCTCTCATTGAACTCGGTAGACACCGCGTAGTACTCGCGGCCGTCCTCAGCTACGACACCGATGGAGACAAGATCAATAGTCTTGCCGTCTTCAATAAACTCGGTGTCATAAAAATAACGCACGGTGTGGAATCCTCTCCAGCCTCGGCCTCGCGTCGGCTACCTCGCGACCAAAAGACCGTGGAGCCCTACCGAGCAAATCTTACCCATGCACCGAATCGCCATAGGAAGTGTGCAGCCCCACTGTCGCGAAAACTATCTGCGCCTAATTATTCTAGCGAGCGCGTCGGAACCAGCGACGAGGGGTCGGCTTCGGCCCCGGAGCCGGAGTGGTCAGCTCTCCACCCGGCTCGGTTCCCGCTGGATAGCCGGTGCCGGCCTCCAAGGACTTCTTCACATCAGTCGCATAAGCATCGACATATTCCTGACCCGAAAGCTTCTGAATTTCCTTAATCAGGTCATCCGTCAGCGCCCTGGCCGCTTCATACTCATCGCTGTACTTGGCTTTGTACTCCGACGGATCAATCGGATCGCCGATAATCGTTCCGACCTTCACCGGACGAGGAATCCACGAACCAATCGGGTTGGCCTTCTCCGTATCAATCATCGCCATTGGGAACACCGGCACACCGGACTCCAGCGCTACACGTGCCGCACCGGTTTTACCGCGGTACAGTCGACCATCCGGACTACGGGTGCCTTCCAAGGAAATGCCCAGCAGGTCACCGCGTGACAGCACCTTCAAGCCGGCGTTCAGCGCATCGCGAGCTGCATCACCAGAGGTACGGTCAATCGGCACCTGCCCCACCGAGGAGAAGAAGAACTTCTGGATACCGCCGACAAAGCCCGGCGTGGTGAAGTACTCCGCCTTCGCCAGGAACGTCAGCTGACGACGGCAGACCAGTGGGAAGAAAAAGTGATCCATCACAGCAAGGTGGTTCGACGCCATCAGCGCTGGACCTTCCTGAGGAATCTTCTCACCACCGATGTAGTACGGGCGATTATAGATCCGCAGCCAAGGGCCAATGAGGATGTACTTAAAGAACTTGTACCAGCGATTATTCACAGTTTAAAACTATACAGGTTCAGGTGGTCCGACGATCCATCTCCGCAGCCATTCCCCCACCTTTTCGCGGGCGAATTCCCCTACATTCCCCAATTGACGCTTTACGACGATGCCGCACCCTCGGCAGCCACAACGCTGCGCGCAATATCCGCCGCACCGATCAACCCAGCATCCGCGCCTAGTTCAGCGACCCGCACATCCGCTACCGGACGATAACCAGCGCCGGTGAGATTGCGGGCAAACTCGGCCTTGGCCTTGTCCAGGTATAGATCAGACGCCGAGGCAACACCGCCACCGATAACAATCAATTCCGGATCAAAGACATCGCCCACCATCGACAGGCCACGCCCCAGCCAGGTAGCAAAGTCATCAATCGCAGCTAGAGCCAATTCATCCCCCTGGCGAGCAGCCGAGACGACATCGGTACCAGTTACCGAGCCGGCCACGAGCCCGTCGGTAAGCCGCGAGAAGTAGCGACCGGATTCAGAGAGTTCCTGAGCGGTGTTAACCAACGCCGTACCCGAGCAGTAACGCTCCAAGCAACCACGCTTTCCGCAGGAGCAGGGACGACCATCCGGCACAACGGTGAGGTGGCCGAATTCCGGCGCCGTGCCGTACGCGCCACGGTAAATCTCACCACCCTGCATCATCGCGCCGCCGATTCCCGTCCCCAGCGCAAACAGCACCCAATTATCCGCACCGCGAGCCGCACCAAAGCGATACTCGCCCCAGGCGGCCGAGTTGGCATCGTGCTCAAGCTGCAGCGGACATGGGAGAAGCAAGGATAAACGCTTGACGACGTTCGCATCGCGCCACGGCAGATGCGGGGCGAAACGAACCGTCTGACGGTCAGAATCCAAAAAACCAGCTACAGCTAAACCGATGGCGCTGACATCTGGAAAGCGTTCAACCAAGCGCTCGGATGTCTGGACAATGCCACGTTCAATGGCATCCACACTGCCGTCAGAACTGGTCTGAACTCGATACAGCACCTGCCCATCAGCGCTGACCACTGCAGCGCGCAGGTTTGTTCCACCAATATCAAAGCCGATAGCCGGGCGATCAGCGGCGTCGGACTCGTCTGAGCTCGGATGAATCGGAATATCGGTGGACATAACAGTTGATTATAAAGGGATTGCGCAGGTTCGGAGAATTCGGCGAGCCCGAGCAGCCATGACCTCCCAGGTCCACGACTGCACAACATGCTCCCGACCACAGGCTCCCATCGCCGCTGCGCGCTCCGGATTATCCAAAATCTCAACCAGCCCGGTGGCGACGCTGCGCTTCGAGGCCCCGTCGACAACGATGCCAGTTTCGCCATCGATAACTGTCTCCGGGGCGCCACCAGACTTGCCAGCTATGACAGGGACACCGCAGGCCTGTGCTTCCAAGTAGACAATGCCGAGGCCTTCTACATCGAGGCCACGTCCGCGGGTTCGGGCGGGCATGGCAAAAATGCTGGCCGCATTGTAATAGGCGGGGAGGTCATCATAAGAGACCTTGCCGGCAAAAATGACCTGCTCGGAGACCCCGAGCTTTACTGCCAGCTTTTTCAATTCTCGGTTCAACGGACCAACACCCACGATCAGCAACCTGGCATCCGGGTGCTGCTCAAGAACCTTAGGCATGCTGCGAATCAGCATATCTTGGCCTTTTCGGCGCACTAGCCGAGAAATACAGACGATGAGCGGCTGAGACTCACCGATTCCGTGGTGCTGCCGGATCTTCTGTCCCGCCTCGGGGTCCGGAGAAAATCGCTCGATATCGACACCGGAAGGCAGGCGTTCAAATGCTGTTTGCGGACCAAAGGCTGCCGCAAATCGACCACGGGTGTAGCGGGAAATATAGGTCACAACATCGGAGCTCTTACCAATGCGCCTCAGCATCTGGCGGGCCAATGGCAGCATCGACCAGCCCACTTCATGTCCGTGAGTGGTAGCAACGATGCGGGTGGCACCTGCGCGACGGCATGCGTCGGCAAGCAAACCAAGTGGCGCGGCGGCACCAAACCATACGGTGTCAATGCGTTCGGTGCGAATAATCTGAGCGGCGCGACGAGCTACGTGCGGCAGTGGCAGCAGCACGGAATCACGCATGCGGTAAACACGGTACGGTAGCGACTCGTCGTAGGCGCGGAGCTTTTCCTTCGGAGCTCGCGAGGACGCGAGGACTACGAGGTTCTCCGGATCCAAACGAGCACAGAAATCACGCAGGTAGGACTCGATTCCACCATCGCGAGGCGGGAAGTCATTCGTAATGAGCAGTACGCGCGCAGACATGGAGCCGAGTTTATCTACCTTGACTAAAAGGACGCGAGGCCACCTGCCGCTAGTTAGAAGCGGACAGCGCCTTGGTACGGGCCACCCTGGTCGATGGAAACGACCTGGACTGGAATACCGTAGTCGGAAGCATGGACAATCTGACCATTGCCGATGTACATGCCCACGTGCGTGATTCCCGGGTAGTAACCGATGATGTCGCCCGGCTGCAGCTGGTCGCGGCTCACCGGAGTACCACCGGCGAGCTGCGCCTGCGAGGTCCGCGGGATGGACTTACCAATCTGCTGGTACGCCCAGTACATCAGACCCGAGCAATCGAACTCAGAGGGACCAGCAGCTCCCCACGAGTACGGGGAGCCCAGCTTCGACAGAGCGGCATCAACTGCGGCGGAAGATCCGAGCAGTTTGTCCAACCCTTCGGTAATTGGGTTGTTCTTGGAAATCCAAATTTCCCGCTGTTCGGGGCTCAGCGATTCAACCATGGACTTGACATGCTCGGCGCGCTCATCAAATTCGGCGCTGCGCTTGTCCAAATCATCGCGACGCTTAGCCAGGTCATCGAGCTGCTTGCGAATATCGCCCTGCAGACGCAGCGCATTGGCCTTACCATCCTCAGCATCCTTGCGGGCTTGCACCGCACGGCTGACGACTTCATCGTTGTCGCGGAACATCTTGTTGATGTAACCGGCACGGTCGATAGCGTCCTGAGCACTGGCAGATCCCAGGGCGGCCGACAATGGGTCGACGATTTCACCACGCATCCGCTTCTTCGCGAAGTAAGAAATCTCACCAGAGAGCGCCTTGAGGTCATCCTGTGCTCGGAGAACCTGATCCTCAGAGTGCTTCAGCTCCCCCTCGGCGTGCCGGAGTTCCTCTTCCTTGGCCTGAACCTGGGAATCCAGCTCGGTAACTTCCTCAGAAACCGCTTCGGTATCCCGAGAAATCCTCTCCAGCTCTGCAATAATGCCGTCTGCAGTAGCCAGATCCGGGGCTGGCTGTTCATCCTGTGCAGACGCAATCGGCGCCAAACCTACGGCGCCAAAGGTTAGCCCAGTCACGACCGTAAGCCCGACTACACCGCGACGAGAGTTGTGGCGACGACGAGAGACACGGTGACGCGACAAATCCAAACCCTTTTCAAGTTGTGTATTCAAATTTCTTCCCCGAAAAACAAAACATCAAACCACTTGACGCATTCGAGCAAATTGTAGCAGCCTTGCCGCGGAACAACACACCGACAAACCGCCAGCACAAAGGGGTATCCAAAGGGAGTAACCAGGATGGCCCTTCGACTCCACGCATTGCGTAACCGCAGTAGAAAAACAAAAATGAGGCGAGCACCCCTATAGTGCTTTACGACGCGCATAGCGTCAGCACCCGGGCGCTCGCCTCAGTGCCCCCTCACTCAAAAGAGAGCCAAGGCTCTGCGGGGCATCAAGGCCCCGCAGGTTGTCATCCGTTCAAACAGATTAGAAGCGGACGAAGTTGTGAACCGGCATGTAGTTCATCGGAGCTTCCTTGACGACATCGCCGGACTGCGGAGCGTGAATCACGTTGCCGTTGCCGGAGAAGATGCCGACGTGGGTAGCGCCAGAGTAGAAGGAAACGATGTCACCCAGCGCCGGGCTGGAGACCGCGGTACCCTGGGAAGCCTGCGCCTGGGAGGTACGTGGGATCGACTTACCGACCTGCTGGTATGCCCAGGAGGTCAGACCGGAGCAGTCGAAAGAGTTCGGACCGGTAGCGCCCCACACGTACGGGGAACCGATCTTGGAACGTGCAGCGGAGACGATAGCCGAACCAGTGGACGGTGCTGCAACGTTTGCAACGCTGCCGGAGGTAACCTCACCTGCGATGTCGTTGAACTTGCCAACAACATCCTGCATACCTGCAACCTGCGGGGTATCGAAGCCGTTCAGTGCGCCCTGGATGTCGTTCAGCGGGTTAGCGTTAGCGGTCGGAACTGCGAGAGCGGTAACGCCGGCGACAGTTGCGCCAAATGCGACTGCGTTGCGTGCAAAGTTAGAACGGCGGTGGTGCTTGCCCATTGTTTTGAAACTCCAAAATCTTCCTGTTTAG
Organism: Corynebacterium sp. LK33; assembly: GCF_014334955.1. Taxonomy (NCBI): domain Bacteria; kingdom Bacillati; phylum Actinomycetota; class Actinomycetes; order Mycobacteriales; family Corynebacteriaceae; genus Corynebacterium; species Corynebacterium sp. LK33. Next base: position 123,837 of record NZ_PDGU01000007.1, read on the forward strand.
CCGACCGGGTTAGCTGACGGGTTCGGAAGAATGGAAGACTTCCTACCCTCCGGGATTTCCCTTTGGGATTCACCCCATGGTTCGAGGTGGGTCCCCGGCTCGAATCCCCTGAGGCTCTCACTACTTAGACCCTCAGGACCTTCGATAAGGCTCTGCGTTTTCTTATCAATGACCGGCACCAACTCAGTGGCCCCGTTTCAATGTCTCGATAAGGTTACGAAATGGCATCAAGTTTTGTCTAGCCGTTTGCCCAGAAAACCGCTCGAGGCCCGGTTGTTACCATCGATAGAACTAAACCGTTACCAAGCTGTTACAACTAGACACCCCCCCCTATAGCGGAATAATAACAGTTTGATAAACGTGTCACTACCTGGCATTTTGAAGTCCGCCGAGAACTTTACACTCAATGCCTTAAAGTCGACACATTTTTATCGCGGGCTCAAAACGTGTTTTATGTCACACTCCAACTTGTGGCGGCTCAATTTGCTCAAGTTTCACAGTTTTAACACCGCTAGGAGCGCTCAGAATAGGATTATTGATGTGGATTCAGGACAACAGCACTTCCCTCTCGAAGGCACCGTCGATGATTCTCTTTTCAACACCACCTTTGTCGTCGTAGACCTAGAAACGACTGGACTGAAGGCCAAGAACGACCACATCATTGAAATTGGGGCCATCAAAACCCGTGGCGGTAAGACGATTGGCACCTTTTCCAGCTTCATCGACCCCGGCATGGAGATCCCCGACCACATCACATCTCTCACCGGTATCACTACCGCCGATGTTGAAACTGCCCCACAGCTCGGCACAGTTATTACTCAGTTCCTCGAATTTGCCCGGGGAAGCGTCTGGGTTGCGCATAATGCCAAGTTCGATATTGGATTCCTCCGCCAGGCTTGCACAGATTTGGGCCTAGATTGGCCGAGCCCCAGTGTCGTAGACACTCTCACGTTGGCGCGTCGCGTCCTCGACCGCTCACAAGTTGGCAGTTTCAAGCTCTCACAGCTCGCACGGTACGTCGGTTCTCCGAATCGCCCCACCCACCGGGCGCTTGACGACGCAATCGCAACCGTCGACGTCCTTCACTACCTCATGGAGAGACTAGCTGGCGATGAAGTACAAACAGCGTCCGAGCTAGTGCACTACTCGCCCACCGTCGCTCCAGAGGTTCGTGCTAAACGGCACCTTGCCGATGGAGCTCCGCACACCCCTGGTGTCTATGTTTTTCGGTCAAGAAATGACGACCCCTTATATATAGGTACAGCTCTCGATTTGCGACGTAGACTTCTGCAGTATTTCAACGGCACTGATTCTCGTCGCAAGATTACGGAAATGGTCTCTCTAGCCGAACGCGTCGAGATCATCGAGTGCCCGCACGGCTTCGCTGCAGAAATCCGCGAGGCTCGTCTGATTTCTGCACTCCGTCCGCCCTACAACCGACAACGCACCGAACCAACCCGCGGCTGGTACATCGTCCCCACTAGCCCCGGTCGGCCTGCCAAAATTAGCCGGAAAGTCACCGACGCCCGCAGCCTAGGTCCGTTCCGCACGCGCGACACCGCTACTGCCATCCGCGACAGGTTCTCCGCGCTTAACGACGACTTTGCGATGACAACCGCCCAGATCTCCACCACCGGCGCCGACGAGATCGCAGACATGATCGCAGAGATATCAGCACTTGCCGAAGCACACCGCTTCCAACGCGCGGCAGTGCAGCGTGACCGCACCGCGGAGTTCATTATCAGCTTGGACAAGCAGCAGCGTTTGAGCATGCTTGCCGCCATCCCATCTCTGCAAGCCGCTTTCCCCGATGGCAATGGCGGCTGGCATCTAGCGGAAATTCGCTATGGCAGGTTGGCCGGCGCCAGCACTGCACCACATGGCGCGGATATGAACTACATCATCGACCTCATGGAGAGTTCAGCCCAAACAGTCACTCCAGATGACTCCTTATATAAAGGAGCATCAATTGATGAACTCAGTATTATCTGGAAATGGCTGCAGCGCCCGGAGGTACGAATAAAGCCCACCGGAGGCGAGTTTTCCTACCCTAGGCTGGGCGCAGGAAAATACCTTCAGTGGGCAATTGACGCGCAGCAAGCACGTCGTGAAGCGCGACGCGAACCTTAACCCCTCATCGCCGCGGTAAGGATATCCAAGCACAGCCCCGACTGGAGCGTTTCCTTGACCTCTTCAATGGAGTCGGCCATAGCTTCCTTTAGTGGACGGCCACTCAGACCACGCGAAATGGCGATTGCGGCGGCGGAGTTAAGGATGACTGCATCGCGAATCGGACCTTCGAGCTCGCCAGCCCAAATGCGACGTGCAACATCAGCGTTGTAAGCAGGGTCACCGCCACGCAGCGCGTCAATTTCGGAGTACTCCATGCCATAGTCATGTGGATCGATGACATCTTCGGCAACTTCACCGTTTTCCACAATAAAGACCTTGGTGGGACCAGTAACGGTAATCTCGTCGAGGCCATCGCTTCCGCGAACCACCAGCGCGCGCTGACCACGGCGGGCGAAGGTGTTCGCCATCGTCTCCATCTGATCTTCGAAGGCACAGCCAATCAAGCTCGCCTGCGGGCGTGCTGGATTCGTCAGCGGCCCCAGCAGGTTGAAGACTGTCGGAACCGCTAGCCCCTTACGCACCGGTCCAGCGAAGCGCATGGCCGGATGAAAGCGAGCGGCAAAGAGGAAGCGCACGTAGAAATCCGGATGTTCCGGAGAAGTAACGAGACCGTTCTCAATGTCGATGCCAAAGGCCTCCAGCATGTCAGCTCCGCCCGACTTCGAGGAAGCCGCGCGGTTACCGTGCTTGAGCACCGGCACACCACTGGCCGCGATAACAATCATGGACATCGTGGAGATGTTGACGGTATTTGCGCCATCACCGCCGGTGCCGACGATATCGACTGCACCGCGCTCAATAACACCAGCGAGCTGTGGATCATGTACCGGGCGGGCAAATGAAAGCATGCCCTCAGCCGCAGCATCAAGCTCGGCAGCCGTAATCCCCTTGGCGAGGAGACCGAAAGCAAACGTTGCGGTCTGCACGTCCCCAGAAGCACCGGACATAATCTGATCCATGGCGAATCGAATGCCCTCACCGGAAACCTCGCGGCCAGCGCCAATCGTGGAGAGAACATGGCGCCAGTTCTCGACCGCCCTCTTATCGCCGATCTCGCTCATCGCCACTCCCTTCCACTAGATTGTCAAGTCTGTACTCGTACTTTATTAATACAACTGCACCTAGGTACTGCTGGTTATCCCGCCCACCAGGTGCGCCACATCACAGGTCTTTTAGAAAATCCCACAGTGATGTACGTAATAAGACAAGTTACCTCCCCCATAAATCCAGCGCATCACCAGGTCCACCTTTTGCGTTCGCCGAAAACCTCACCCCCATTGGGGCAGCTGGAAAGATACGATATTAAACAGAGCCGAACCTGCGATAAACTAGCCGACAACTGATGCCGCAGTATCGCTAACCCAGGTTCGCCGGAGGTGAACCTGGCAGTCCAGGGGGATGGACACCGCGCACCTCGGCACAACAAACCCCTCGAATTCACCCGCGTCGGATAAAGACTCCGGAAAGTTCCCAACAGGGGGAAAAATTAGTGAAATTCTCAGAAACCTTTCCTCGCGACCTGGGATTTTAGGAAATTTTATACAAAAACGGGGGTTGCAACGTGACTACTCCTTAAGAACAGTACATACTGTTAGATGTGACGAGCGCAGTTGAAAATCAAGGTATGACAGCACCACGTCGTGCTGCGACACTGAACCGACCGAATATGGTCAGTGTCGGCACGATTGTGTTCCTGTCTCAGGAATTAATGTTCTTCGCCGGCCTGTTCGCGATGTACTTCGTGTCACGCGCGAACGGCCAGGGCGAATCGTGGGATTGGGGTACCGGCCACCTCAATGTCCCGTACGCACTATTGATCACCGTGATCCTAGTGTCGTCTTCGTTCACTGCCCAGTGGGGCGTGTTCGCGGCCGAGCGTGGCGACGTTTTCGCACTCCGTAAGTGGTACGCACTGTCTACCGCCCTGGGTGCAATCTTCCTCGTCGGCCAGGCTTACGAGTACTTCACCCTGGTTAGCCACGGTCTGACCATTCAGAACTCCATTTACGGTTCGGTCTTCTTCATCACCACCGGATTCCACGCAGCCCACGTCCTCGCGGGTGTGCTGGCTTTCGTTGTGGTGCTTATCCGTACCTCAAAGTCGAAGTTCACCCCGGCACAGGCCACTGCTGCCATCGTGGTCTCGTACTACTGGCACTTCGTCGACGTCGTGTGGATTGGCCTGTTCATCACCATCTACTTCATCCAGTAGGCCGTATTGGCCGTCCTTTGTTCAGTACGGCCTACAGCCCATCCACTTTCCACGAACAGTCTTAAAGGGAAAAAGATGGAAAACACAACCTCCGAAACCAAGGACACCACGTCCTTGGCTGCGGCCCCAAAGTCAAAGGGCCGCCGCAAGATGCGCCGTACTGCCTCCGGCATTATGGCTATGGCTCTCGCCCTCACCGGCGCGGGCTTCCTCGCTAATGCTCTGACCCCTGATGCACAGACGGCTACTGCTCAGCAGGATGAAGCCGCAATGATTCAGCAGGGTAAGGAGCTTTACGACGTTGCTTGTATTACTTGCCACGGTGCCAACCTTCAGGGCGTTAAGGACCGCGGTAAGTCGCTGATTGGCGTCGGCGAAGGCTCGGTTTACTTCCAGGTTCACTCCGGTCGTATGCCGATGCTCCGCAATGAGGCTCAGGCAAAACGTAAGACCCCGCGTTACTCCGAAGAGCAGACGCTGGCTATCGCAGCCTACGTCCAGGCTAACGGTGGCGGCGCCGGCATCGTCCGCGACGAGGACGGCTCCATCGCTATGGAGTCGCTGCGCGGTAAAAACGCCGGCCCGAACGGTGAGCTTGACAAGGCTGACATTGCTCGCGGTTCCGAACTGTTCCGCCTGAACTGTGCCTCCTGCCACAACTTCACTGGTCGTGGTGGCGCACTGTCCAGCGGTAAGTACGCACCGGTCCTGGATCCTGCAAACGAGCAGGAAATCTACCAGGCCATGCTGACTGGTCCGCAGAACATGCCGAAGTTCTCTGACCGCCAGCTGTCTGCTGACGAGAAGAAGGACATCATCGCTTACATCAAGAACGCCAAGGAAACTCCGACCCAAGGTGGTTGGGGTCTCGGTGGCATCGGCCCGGTTACTGAGGGTCTTGCCATGTGGATTGTAGGCATTGTCGCTCTCGTAGCGGCCGCTCTTTGGATTGGATCCCGCCGATGAGTAATAACGAAAACAAGAAGTACAGCTCCGAAGAGCTGTCGAAGATGAGCAATGCGGATCTCGCTCGTCTGGGTGCTGAACTCGATGACGTGACCATTGCTTACCGCAAGGAACGCTTCCCGATTGCCAACGACCCGGCTGAAAAGCGCGCGGCTCGTGGTGTCGCCATCTGGCTGGCACTGTCGGTCATTCTTGGCCTGGCATTCATCGCCATCTACCTGTTCTACCCGTGGCACTACAAGGGTCACGGCGAAGAGGGTCTGTGGCTGTACACCATGTACACCCCACTGTTGGGTATCACCATCGGTGGCTGCATCGTCACCTTGGGTATTGGTGCAGTTAAGTTCACCAAGCGCTTCATTCCGGAAGAGATTTCGGTTCAGCGCCGCCACGATGGTCCGTCCGAAGAGGTCGACCAGAAGACCATCGTTGCTCTGCTAAACGATTCTTGGCAGACCTCTACCCTGGGTCGTCGCTCCGCTATCAAGGGCCTCCTTGGTACCGGCGCCGTCCTGGCTGGTATCGGCATGATCCTTCCGCTTGGCGGCATGATTAAGAACCCGTGGAAGCCGCGCCACGACGTTGACGTCACTGGTGACGGCACCCTATGGACCACCGGCTGGACTCTCGTCGAGAAGGGTCACAAGGTCTACCTGGGCCGCGACACCGGCGCTATTGCTGAAGAGGGCGAACACGGCTACACCACCAAGGGCGTTTCCCGCCTGGTTCGCCTCCGCCCAGAGGACCTGTCCGCAGGTTCCATGGAGACTGTCTTCCCGCTTCCAGAGGAGGACGTCAACGACGGCGACAAGTACTCGAAGGATGCTGATGTCTACGAGGCACACATGCACTCGATTCACGGCTCCCGCAATTCGGTTATGCTGATTCGCCTGCGTGCTCAGGATGCTGAAAAGGCTGTCCTGCGCCAGGGCCAGGAAGACTTCCACTACGGCGACTACTTCGCCTACTCAAAGATTTGTACACACATCGGTTGCCCTACTTCTCTGTACGAGCAGCAGACCAACCGCATTCTGTGCCCGTGCCACCAGTCGCAGTTCGATGCACTGCACTACGGCAAGCCAGTCTTCGGCCCCGCTGCTCGCGCTCTTCCGCAGTTGCCAATCAGCGTTGATGAGGAAGGCTACATGTACGCAAAGGGCAACTTTGTTGAGCCCGTCGGTCCGGCATTCTGGGAGCGTCAGTCATGAGTAATCCAACAAAACTAGCAACCGCTGCTAAAAATATGGATGACCGCTACACCCTGTCTGGCGGCATGCGTAAGCAGCTCAATAAGGTATTCCCTACCCACTGGTCCTTCCTGCTGGGCGAGATTGCACTCTACTCCTTCGTAGTCCTGCTCTTCTCGGGTGTTTACCTGACTCTGTTCTTCGACCCGTCGATGTCGAAGGTCATTTACGACGGTGCCTACGCGCCGCTCAACGGTGTCGAGATGTCTCGCGCCTACGAGACCGCCCTGCAGATCTCCTTCGAGGTTCGCGGTGGCCTGTTCATTCGCCAGATTCACCACTGGGGTGCTCTGCTGTTCGCCGTGTCCATCATGGCGCACATGTTCCGCATCTTCTTCACCGGCGCATTCCGCAAGCCGCGTGAGGCTAACTGGGTCATCGGTTCCATCCTCCTGCTGCTGTCCGTAGCAGAGGGCTTCATGGGTTACTCCCTGCCGGACGACCTGCTTTCCGGTGTTGGTCTGCGTATTATGTCCGCAATCATCATTGGTCTGCCGATTATCGGCACCTGGCTGCACTGGATGATGTTCAACGGCGACTTCCCGGGTGACATGATTATCCCGCGCCTGTACATTGCACACGTGCTGATTCTCCCGGCCCTGCTGCTGGGTCTGATTGCCGCTCACCTAGCTCTGGTCTGGTACCAGAAGCACACCCAGTTCCCTGGCGCAGGTCGTACCGAGAACAACGTCGTCGGCGTTCGTATTCTCCCGATCTTCGCAGTCAAGTCCGTTTCCTTCGGTCTGATTACGTTCGGCTTCCTGGCGCTGTTCGCTGGTATCTTCCAGATCAACGCAATTTGGAACCTTGGCCCGTACAACCCGTCGCAGGTTTCCGCTGGTTCCCAGCCGGATATCTACATGCTGTGGACTGACGGTGCTGCCCGTGTCATGCCGCCGTGGGAGCTTTACCTGGGCTCTTACACGATCCCGGCAGTCTTCTGGGTCGCCCTGCTCTGTGGTATTTTGGTTGTCCTGCTCTTCGCTTACCCGTTCATCGAGGCGAAGATCACCGGCGACAACGCCCACCACAACCTGCTGCAGCGTCCGCGCGACGTGCCGGTTCGCTCCGGCCTGGGTGCCATGGCTCTGGTCTTCTACACCCTGCTGACTCTGTCCGGTGGTAACGACCTGATCGCATACCACTTCCAGATTTCGCTGAACGTGATGACCTGGGTTGGCCGTATCGGTCTGATCATCCTGCCTCCGATCGCTTACTTCGTCACTTACCGAATCTGCATCGGCCTGCAGCGCTCTGACCGCGCCGTCCTGGAGCACGGCATCGAGACGGGCATCATCAACCAGCTGCCTGATGGTTCCTTCATCGAGGTCCACCAGCCACTGGGTCCGGTCGACGAGCACGGCCACGCCGTTCCGCTCGAGTACCAGGGTGCTTACGTCCCGAAGACCATGAACGAACTGGGCGCCGCTGGTAGCCCGGGTCGCGGTAGCTTCTTCAGCCCGGACTCCCCGGAGATCGCCGAAGAGGCAGCTCGTATCGAGCACGAGAACCACGAGCAGCAGGCTCAGATGTTCCGTGACCTCGAAGCTCAAAACGCTGAAGAGCGTCGCCAGCTCGAGCAGTAAAACTCCGCGGTAGGTTTTCTACTGCGCTCAAATAAGACCACCCTGGTCCGCATCCACTTCGGATGTTGACCGGGGTGGTTTTTTGTTCCCCAGATTTTTCCGCGCTCGCCTTGACCCCCACATATGTCGGATACCAAATCTGCTGTTTACCAGTACTAAAATGGACATATGTCTACCAGTCCCTCCCCCACCACCGATCTTTCGAACAACGCCACACAGCTTGTCGCCAACGGTGTCAATTTCGACTACGAGGCCACGCCTGTTCTGCGCGATGTCTCGCTCACGCTTTCCGACGGCGATGTCCTCGGTCTGGTTGGAGACAACGGAGCCGGCAAGTCCACACTTCTTTGGCTACTATCTGGTCGTCGTCGGCCCACGAGCGGTACGGTGACTCATATTGGCACGCGTGTCCTCGGCTCTCAGGAGCTGGAAGCGCCTTTCGACTCCACGGTGCAAATGCTTATCGATGAGGCCCTCGGCCCCTCGAAACGTCGTTTAGCGGAGCTAGAAGAAGCAGCTGAGGCGATGGCCTTAGCAAAGACCCCAGATGAGTCTGAGGCGGCAGAGAAGGCGTATTCGAAGGCCTTCTCGGACGTCATGGCTCACGATGACTGGAACGCCGAACATAATGCGGAGATTGTGCTCGACCATCTCGGCCTGACCGGTGCTGCTCCGGACGGCGCTCCCCTGACAGAGCAACTAACCACGGAGATTTCCGGCGGGCAGCGGGCGCGGCTGGGGCTCGCGATTACGCTCATCCGAAAGCCAGAGATTTTGCTTCTCGACGAGCCCACCAACCATCTCGATGAACGCGGTCGCCAGCTCGTGATTGACACCATCCAGAACCACCCTGGAGTGGTTGTGGTGGCAACACATGACCGCGACTTCCTGGATGCCGTTTGTACTGTAATTGGAGACTTGGTGCCGGGGCGCCCTGGTATTGGGCTGTTCCGTGGTAATTACTCCGACTACGCGAAGCACCGTCGCCACCAGCGTGAGCTATGGGAGCACCAGTGGCGCTCGGAGGAGCATGAACGCAATCGGTTGGAAGACACCATCGAGAATGGCGCTCGTGAGGTCTCACCGGGTCGAGAAATGACGGACAATAACAAGATGGCTTATGACCGCCGTGGCGGTCGTGTAGAGCGGCAAATCGCCCGCCGCGTGCGTTCGGCTAAGCAGCGGCTGGAGGAACTCATTGAGGAAGGTGTGGAGCGTCCACCGGCACTACTGGGCTTTGATGCCCCGTTGACCGCACCCCTACCGACCAAGCGCGCTGCTTCGGGCAGCGATGAAGATTTTCACGTCAAGATGCGCGGTGTGGTCGTCCCAGATCGAATTCGGGTTGGTTCACTGACTATTCGTCCCGGCGACAAGGTCGTGATCACCGGCCCTAATGGGGCCGGCAAATCTACTTTGTTTAAGACGATCATGGGGCAAGTTGAGACGCAGGCTGGCGAGGTGCGTATCGGCGAGAACTGTCGAGTAGTCATGCTGGCTCAGGAACAAGACTGGGAAAACCCAAAGAAGTCCGCCCGTGAGTTGTACGACCTTGCGCCCAATGCCCGCGTGCCTCTCGACGACTTTGGATTGCTTAGCCCTGAGGATGCCAATCGACCGGTAGGAAGCCTCTCCATCGGCCAGCAGCGCCGGGTGGCGTTAGCGTTGGTCGTAGCCAATCCGCCGGAGATCTTGCTGCTCGATGAGCCTACGAACCATCTGAGTGTAGATCTGATCGAGCAGGTCCAAGACGCGATCGCATCTGCAGAGGGCACAATTATTGTGATTACCCACGATCACCGCATGATCAACTCGCTCGAAGCGCGTCATCTGCAGGTGACTGACGGTGAGGTCATCGAACTACCTAAGGGGCAGAAACCCGTCGAATTCGCTTGATGCGGAATCATATATTAACTACAGATCCTAACCGGCGAGGTAACACCAGTTAGAAATCCCCTCCCACTCACCCAAACAAAAAAGTCTCTCCCACTAACGCCATTGTTAGTGGGAGAGACTTTTCGGTTATCTACGACTGTGGTTCAGTCTGATTACACTCGGACTAGTGCTTCTCCGGCGGAGTGATGTACTGAGTGTTGAGCTTGGTGCTGGAGACGATCAGGATTACCGCGCCAAGGACAATCAGCCAGTAGGCCATGAATGCGATGCCGTAGCCCATGAGCAGGATGCCCATGGTCATCACGAATGGCCAAATCGAGCTAGCGGAGAAGAAACCGAGGGTACCTGCACCGTCGGCAATCTCTGCCTCTTCGAAGTCAGCCGGGGTGATGTCGGAGCGGCGCTCAGTGAAGTGGAAGTATCCACCGAGCATCAGAGTCATCAGCGCTGCGAGGACCAGGCCGGTTGCGCCAGCCCACTCGAGGCGACCCTGGCTTTCGTTGATGACGTTACCGGTGTCCTGGAGGTACTGAGTGCCGAAGATGTAGACGACAGCCATGAACCCCAGGAACACGGTAAGTCCGTAGAAGAGCTTTGCTGCAGACTTCATTTGAGAACTTCCTTTAGGTAAGAATCTTGCTGGGTTTACTTGGCGGTCGCGTTCAGGTCAATGGTGTTAGCACCATGGTCACCCATGTCGCGGGTGTCGACACGACCGGAGTTGAACGGCGAAGTGGAGACTGCGAATGCCGGCTCACCGATGTGCTTCAGAGCATCAGCGTTAGTAGCTTCTGGGTTCTCCTGGCGGAACTTGATGTACTCGGTGAATGCCTCGCGGGAGACAGCACGAATCTCGAAGTTCATCATTGCGTGGTAGGTACCACACATCTCAGCACAACGGCCGACGAATGCGTTCTTGACCTTGTCGCTCGGGTTGTCCTCCGGGCGGTTAGCCACCTTCTCCGGGTCAATCTTCTCAATCTGGAAGACACGGTTGGACTTGTTGGCCTCCGGGTGCGGGAACGCGTCGCGCTTGAAGAGGAACTCCGGAACCCAGAAGGAGTGAATCACGTCAGCGGACGCGAGGTCGAACTGGATTGCAGTGTCTTCCGGAACAACGAGAACCGGAACCTCTTCGGTGGTACCGAGGGTCTCAATCTCGTCGTAGTGCAGGTAGGAATCATCGGACTTGGAATTACCGTGAATCGGGTGTTGCTTCTGAGCGTCCCGATCTTCCTTGGACGGAGCGTGGTGACCGCCCTCGGTGAAGAACTGCTCATCCTTCGGCTTCTCAATACGACCGTTGTATTCCTCGCCGCCCATCAGGTCAGCGGAAATGTTGCCGTAACCAAACTTCCAGTTCCACTGGAAACCAGTGACGTCGACAGTGACCTCCGGATCCTTATCCAGAGCAGTCACCTGGTCCTGAGTCTGAACGGTGAAGAAGAACAGTGTCATCACGATCAGAATCGGCAGAATAGTCAGCGACAACTCAACCGGAACGTTGTATGCAGTCTGGCGCGGGAACTCGCCCTTGCCCTTCTTCTCAGCCTTCTTAGCTGTGAAGTTTGCCATCGAGTAAAGGGTGACTCCCCAAACAATGATGCCGATAATCCAAGCTGCAACCCAGGTCCAAACCCAGAAGTTACCCATGGACTGTGCTTCCGGGGTAACACCTTCCGGCCAACCAAAGCGGAGCAGCTTGAAGAAGCCGTTCTCCGGAGGATTAACATCACAGCCGGCAAGCAAGGCTGCGCTACCGGCGGCAACGCCGAGGACGCCGAGCTTACGGGCGACTCCGAACTTTCTACGCTGATTCACGTGTGTCTGCCTTCCTGATCCACACAATTTTCGATAACCGATTAAGGTTTCGTCCTACCCAAGCAGAGTAGTCGATTCTTAAGCTTTCTCCACAATAAATATGACTGTGGGGTGCCTTTGAGTATATCTGCCCTAATAAAATACTGAGAAAGACCCGCCTATCGGGGGTGGCATTCTCACCAGTTACACCCTGTTGACGCTCCCAAGTCTATGAATTTTTTAGTGTTTGCGCCACGAGCCGACGCGCACACCGTTCCGCGTAACCCCGCCCTGAGGCCAGACACGGCGAACTAAGACATTCTCCCTTTTCCCCAAAAGGCATTAAAGTAGGTGCAGCATTTCTATGTGGCGCCAATCTGGGGTTCACCCCAACTACTCAGCCACGCGGCGGTCCTTCACGGCCACCAGTTCAGGCGACAGCCAGTCGCACTGAGCCGCTAGCTACGAAACCGCCGAAAAACCACTAAGTGACACTAAAGCGAAAGGTGCGCGCACGAAGCATGTGTGGTCTTCTCGGAATCCTGACTGCAAATTCTGACGCAGCGGAGCTCGTTCCCGTTGTCGAAAGGGCTCTGCCCTGCATGCGGCACCGCGGTCCTGACGATGCAGGCACGTGGCACGATGAGGACGCAGTTTTCGGCTTCAATCGCCTATCCATTATTGACATTGCCCACAGCCACCAGCCGCTGCAGTGGGGACCGGAGAATCAGCCGAATCGGTACTCCATGACCTTCAACGGCGAAATCTACAATTTCGTCGAGCTTCGCGAGCAGCTGGAGAAGGAAGGCTACGCCTTTAATACCTCCGGCGATGGTGAACCAATCGTCGTTGGGTTCCACCACTGGGGAGCGGACGTCGTCAAGCACTTGCGCGGCATGTTCGGCATTGCTATTTGGGACAGCGTCGAGCGCAAGCTTTTCCTGGCGCGCGATCCGTTCGGCATTAAGCCTCTCTACTACGCCACCACCGAGCGCGGCACGATTTTCGGTTCTGAGAAGAAGTCCCTGCTCGAGGCCGCGCCGGAGATGGGCATCGATGCGAAGAAGCTGAATAAGCGCGCATTGGAGCACTACGTCGACCTGCAGTATGTGCCGGAGCCGGAGTCGCTGCACACCGACATTGTTCGTCTGGAGTCGGGCTGCAGTGCCATCGTTACGCCTGGCGGCGAAGTTAAGCAGACCCGCTACTTCAAGCCGAATTTCCCGATTCAGCCAGTGACTAAGGGCGCTGAGCAGGATGTTTTTGACCGCATTGCTCGTGCGCTGGAGGACAGCGTCGAGAAGCATATGCGTGCCGACGTCACGGTGGGCTCGTTCCTGTCGGGCGGTATCGACTCCACTGCGATTGCAACCCTGGCTAAGCGCCACAACCCGAACCTGCTGACGTTTACCACCGGCTTCGAGCGGGAGGGCTTCTCCGAGGTCGATGTGGCTGCCGAGTCCGCCGCCGCCATTGGCGTCGAGCACATTGTGAAGGTCGTCTCGCCGGAGGAGTTCGCCGGGGCGATTCCGAAGATTATGTGGTACCTCGATGACCCGGTAGCTGACCCTGCACTGGTGCCGCTGTACTTCGTGGCCGCAGAGGCTCGTAAGCACGTTAAGGTCGTACTGTCCGGTGAGGGCGCAGACGAGCTCTTTGGTGGTTACACCATTTATAAGGAGCCGCTGTCGCTGAAGCCGTTCGATAAGGTTCCCTCTCCCCTCCTGCGCGGTCTGGCTAAGGTCGGCGAAGCTCTGCCAGAGGGCATGCGCGGCAAGTCGCTGCTGCAGCGAGGCACTACCCCGCTGGAGCAGCGCTACTACGGCAATGCTCGTTCCTTTAACTTTGAGCAGCTGCAGGAAGTCCTGCCGTGGGCCAAGAAGGAATGGGACCACAGCGATGTCACTGCGCCGATTTACGCGCAGTCTGAAGGCTGGGACCCTGTGACTCAGATGCAGCACTTGGATCTGTTCACCTGGTTGCGTGGCGACATTCTGGTCAAGGCCGATAAAATCACCATGGCTAACTCCCTGGAGCTGCGCGTGCCGTTCCTCGACCGTGTGGTCTTCGACGTTGCACAGACGCTGCCGGTGGACATGCGTGTTTCTCACGGCACCACCAAGTACGCACTGCGTCGCGCCATGGAGCAGATTGTTCCGGAGCACGTGCTCAACCGCCGCAAGCTGGGCTTCCCGGTGCCGATTCGCCACTGGCTGGCAGGCGACGAGCTGCACGGCTGGGCCGAGGACATCATCCGCGAATCCCAGACCGATGAGTTCATTAATAAGGACGCCGTGCTCAAGATGCTCGCCGAGCACCACCCAACCGAGCGCGACCACTCCCGCCGCCTCTGGACCATCCTGGCCTTCATGGTCTGGCACGGCATCTTCATCGAAGACCGCATTACTCCGGACATCGAGCAGCGCGACTACCCCGTCGAGCTCTAGCTCGCTTTACGACGGTCCCCGCGATTCAGCCCCATCCTGCCCCGGCAGGCTGTCACCATCGCTGGGGCAACCAATAGAAAAGGCTCGGACCTCACTCAGTTAACAAGAGTGAGGTCCGAGCCTTTTTACTATCCGACGCTTTTCACAGCGTCTGCTGACAGCTCTGCTCAGCTAATGACTTAGTTGAAGGAGTCACCGCAAGCGCAGGAGCCAGTGGCATTCGGGTTATCGATTGTGAAGCCCTGCTGTTCAATGGTGTCAGCAAAGTCGATGGTGGCACCGGACAGGTACGGAACCGACTGGCGATCAACGACCAGCTTGACGCCACCGAAAACTTCGGCGACATCGCCGTCGAGGCTGCGGTCATCGAAGTAGAGCTGGTAGCGCAGGCCGGCACAGCCGCCCGGAGCCACGGAAATACGCAGTGCCAGGTCGGTGGCACCTTCTTGGTCCAGAAGTGCCTTTGCCTTGGCAGCCGCAGCTTCGGTCAGGGTAACGCCAGTGCTCTGAGCAGTAGTCATAGCGCGTGTCCTCCTTGTTGAAGTGTTTAAGAATGCGAGTCGACCCCAAGGTCGGCTACGTCATTATTTATCACAACCTTACCGGCCAGTCTTTAATTCCCAATTCTGGGTTCTCTTTTTCTTTCTCTTTATCGAAAGTCTTTTTGCCGCCACATCGCAACCACACCACGGCTTCCCACGCCACAAGCGCACTCTTCCCGCCTGCCCCGCGGCGGTCATCCCCAAAACCTCGCCCTTGCCCCGCCCCTGCCCCTCAACCTGCAACCTAATTAGGGAAGCACCTTGGAGACCTTATAATCTGGGGTCGTGAATCTACCGTGGAAAAAGAATGACAAAAAGTCCAAGGCAGCTGACGCAGCTAACGCTGACGCAACCAACGCCGGAGACGTAGCCACCGACGCGACCGCATCCAGCGGGGCCAAGGGCACCGCTTCGGAGTCTCAGCAGCCCGAGAAGAAGCACAGCGGTGCTTTTACTCCCAAGAAGGGGCGCCCCACTCCGAAGCGCAACGAGGTTGAGCGCGAACGCGGCATCCGCCGTGGCCCGGTCGAGGCGCCGCTGACCGCTAAGGAAGCTCGCCAGCGCCGCAAGGAGCTCAAGGCTTCCATGTCCAAGGAAGAGCTCAAGGCCGCCAAGGCACGCGAGCGAGCAGAGCGACGTGAGCAGCGTCGCATTGCCGACGAGCGCATGGCCGCCGGCGATCCGCGCTACATGCTGCCACGCGACCAGGGCGCTGAGCGCAAGTTTGTCCGCGACTGGGTTGATTCCCGTCGCTTCCTCGCTAACGTGTTCCTCCCGTTCGCGCTGATTCTGCTGCTGATTATGATGATTGGCACTTCCCTGCCGAAGCTGGCCAACATCGCATCTCTCATCGCGATGGTTCTCATCATCGCCCTGATCATCGAGGGCATTTACATCGGCCGCCGTGCCATCAAGTTGACGCGTGAGCGCTTCCCGAAGACCACCGAAGGGGCCTGGGGACTGGGCTTCTACGCTTACTCCCGCGCTTCTCAGCCGCGTCGTCTGCGTACTCCGCGTCCGCAGGTCAACATCGGCGACGAAATCAAGTAGCCTCATCTGCCATGCGCACTCTGGTTCTCGGTGGCGCCCGCTCAGGCAAGTCCTCATGGGCTGAGCACGAGCTGCTGGCCACCGCCGCAGCCTCAACCGGCGGTGCCTCAGATGCTGCAGCCTCAACGGTGTTGCACTACATCGCAACAGCACGGCCCTGGCCCGGTGATAGCGATTTTCACTCCAGGGTTGAGGAGCACCGCATTCGTCGTCAAGCACAGGCAAAAGAGCACGGAGTGGCCTGGCACACGGTTGATGACGTCGATGCGGTGGAAGCTCTCGCGTCGCCGGAGCGGCGCATGCTGCTGGACGATGTCGGCACCTGGCTGACGCACATCATCGACGCGCAGGGGCTGTGGGAAGCGCCGAGGGGCAGCGTCGCGCCGTGGACGCACTCGCTTGTCGACGCCGTGCGCAACTTCCCCGCAGATTCCGACCTGTTCATTGTGTCGCCCGAAGTGGGCTTCGGTGTCATTCCCGAACACCGTTCAGGGCGGCTTTTCCGTGATGAGATTGGCCTTCTCAACCAGCAGCTCGCAGCTATCTGTGATCGTGTTGTCCTAGTTGTGGCTGGCTGCCCCATGGAAGTCAAGGCGGCGAGCTAGATTCACGCCACGCCGCTTCCCCTATGACGGTCTGCCTAGCAATGCGAATAACGGTGCACCAATGGTCGGTAGACAAATCGTTTTCGGGTAGCGTTTGAGAGTATGAACGCGGATTATTTTGGACCGGTAGCACGCCCTGACGAAGAGACTGAACAGGCCGCCCGCGCGCGCCATGAGCAGTTGACTAAGCCCGCAGGCTCACTTGGCCGGTTGGAAGAACTCGGCATTTGGATTTCGGCGTGTCAGGGAGAATGCCCTCCGCGTGACCTGGACGATTGTCGTGTTTATGTCTTCGCTGGTGACCACGGTGTTGCCCAGGGCGGGGTGTCCGCGTACCCGTCCGAGGTGTCTATCCAGATGCTTGCCAATATCGAGGCAAAGGGTGCCGGCGTGAACGCTATCGCTGACATCGCGGGAGCCACTGTTACCGGTGTGGACATTTCCCTCGACCACGATGCCGAAGGGCCATACCGTATCCGTCGCAGCTGTGGTTCTATCGACCGCGAGGATGCGATGAGCGAGGAGGAGGTCGATAAGGCCATCCGCACGGGCATCGCGATTGCCGACGCCGCCGTTGATGAAGGCGCTGACCTGCTCATTGCCGGCGACCTGGGCATCGGAAACACCACTCCAGCCGCGGCGCTGATTGGTGCCGTGACCAACTCCGAACCGGTGGTCGTCGTCGGCCGAGGCACTGGCATTGATGACGAGGGGTGGAAGCTCAAGGTCGCTGCCGTACGCGATGCCATGTTCCGCGTGCGTCGCCTGCGCAATGACCCGGTTGAGGTGCTCCGTCGTATTTCCTCGCCGGATATGACCGTGATGGCCGCGTTCTTGGCGCAAGCAGCGGTTCGTCGCACTCCTGTGATTTTGGACGGAGTGGTTGTCACATCCGCTGCTCTGCTGGCTGACCAGCTCGCTCCGGGCGCCCGCGATTGGTGGGTCGCCGGCCACAAGTCGGCAGAGCCCGCGCACGCGCTTGCCCTTCGACACCTGGATAAGGAACCACTTCTCGAATACGGGATGCGTCTTGGCGAAGGCTCCGGCGCCGTCGCTGCCCTACCGCTGGTCAAGTCCGGCGTATCGGTCCTGCGCAACATGGCTACTTTCGCCGACGCAGGCGTAAGCACCAAGGACTAATCGACTTGTCCGACAAAGCCGGCCCGTCTCGCAAGGACAACCTCGACGGCGATCCCTCTGCTCACGGCAATGCCGCCGCTGAGGCCATCACCACTGCCCTGTCCTGGCTCACCATCCTGCCTTTCAAAGGCGCGAGCGTGTTCGACCGCATCACCGGCCGTCGCGCCATCGCCGCACTGCCAGTAGCTGGGCTCGTTCCTGCCGCGGGTGCAGTTCTCATCACGGCGGCGCTGTTCGCAACGTCGTCGTCACGCACGCCCACGCTTTACGACGTCATCCCATTCCTCGGCGGCGCCCTGACTATGGTGGCGGCACAGATGTTGACCCGCGCGATGCACCTGGATGGGCTGGCGGATGTGGCGGATGCCCTCGGCTCGTATAAGCCGCCGGAGGGGGCGCGGGAGGTGCTGCGCGATCCGAGCACCGGCCCAATGGGCGTGGGCTCCATCGTGCTGACGATGTTGACGACGACGACTGCTTTTGCCGTGATTGTGGCTAGTGTGCTGTCGCAGTGGTCTGCTGGTCAGATGTGGCCTGGTGTGGTTGCGCTGTGCTTGCCTTTTGTAGCCTCTCGCGCGGCAGCAACGACTGCCTGCTGGCGCGGCTTTCCGCCTTTTTCGAACAGCGGCTTCGGCTCTCTGACTGCCGGTACTCAGTCCACAGTCACGGTGACTTGCTGGTGGATACTGCTGCTCGCTGTGTCGGGCTGGGTGGTTGGGCTCGTGGGCGTAGTCGCTTGTGCACTGAGCTTTGGCGTTACACTGCTGCTGACGCGGCATTGCGTGAAGAGGTTTGGCGGAGTCAACGGCGACGTGTTTGGTGCGGTCATTGAGATAACGTGCGCTGTCTGTGCCGTGGCACTTGCCATAGGGTTCTAGCAGGGAAAATGCGCGCATTGCCCCCGTTGGGGTTTTCTTTAAAAAGAACTATTGACGGTCGCTTTGACGCGGACGTATTCTGAGGGCACACCGCCGGGAAGGCGGAGTACAGGAGGCTCGTTTCGGGGCTCGCCCAAATTATTTTGCGCCGACCGTTTGCCGGGGCGCCAAGAACGAGCACACCTTCTAGCCTCCCAGCTAATTAAAAAAGCGCGTCCCGCCGCAGCGATGCACGGGACGCGCTTTTCTTTGTTGGGGTGACACTCCCGGGGTTTAGGTTCAGTGGGGTTTGGGTTCAGTGGGGGCTAGTGACTGCGGTTATGTTAGCGACAGCGGGCCAATGCGAGTTACTGACTGCGTTTATGTCAAAAATGGCCTGAAAAATGGCATGAAAGTGTCATAAACTCACACAGTTTCACATCTGCAGCCCTTAATTCTTGGAGTTGTCAGTTGTTGTGGCTAAGTAGCAAAAATGTGCCCGCCAGCGATACGCCAGGCGGACACACTTTTGCTGCCTTCCCCTCCCCCCCTGCTCAGGAACTTTCTGATCTTACGGTTTGTCTACTCCTTGCGCTTCTTGTTCTGGTAGACGATTGCGCCGGCAATGCCGATAAACACGGCGACCACTGCTACAACGGTGCCAATGACCAACGGGCTCATGCCCTCATCTTCCATGTCCGACGAGGATGCGGATGCCTGAGAATCCGTATCCGAGGAGTCAGATTCATTCGACGCATCTTCTGACGAGTCCTTTGACGATTCCTGTTCCGACTCTCCCTTGGCCAGAATCGGCTTATCGGATGGAGTCGGGCCGTTCTTGTCAGTCGGTCGCCAGTCAGGCCCCTTAGTTGGCTTGTTGTCCAGGAGGAATGCGAGCTGGAACGGCTGATCGATGCCACTGACCTCTTCATCCGGGCGATAGTTAGCCATTCGGACAGTCGCGTAGTAGTAGCCGGCGTTGGCTACAGGTCGTCCTCCAACATTAGATTCTCGGTTGTTGTATTCGACCGGACGATCTGTTGACAAGTTCAGGTCCTCGGAATCCTGATAAAAGTGCATTGTTCCATCCGCCACGGAAACCTCGAATGGATTCAACAGCGCAACTCCCATGGAATCGGCATTATCGCGCTCCGAATTTCCAGTGCGGGCAGCAATCACTGGTCGCTGACCCCACTCGACAGGGATCTTGTAGAACTTCTGTTCACCGGGCACGATTGTGTCAGAGATGGTATCCCCAGATTTAGCTTCCGGCGCTTGGGCTGCGTTATTGCCACCGTTTACGGGCTTGGCCTCTCCAAAAGTGGCCTTTTTGTAGGCTTTGTCGCCGGTCGAAGAAGACCGCCCCTCATTTAGTTTGTCAGCATCCTGCTTCTTCAGGACTGGCTCAAACTGGACGCTAACCTCGACCTTCACCGGTTCATCACGATAGTCCGCTACTGAATCACCGTCATAGACCCACACGTTATTTGCGACGAGCCACTTGGTTTGATCGCAACTGGATTCGATGCGGTCACTATCCCATGCAAGAACGCTTGCATCGGCCGAAGTTGGAGTCCACGAATCGGCACTAGCTTCGGCGCCAGTCAGCGACCCCATACGACCGTCGTCCTGGCATTTTCCGCCAGTTTCATTGATGATTTCGTCAACTTCAGTTCGGACATCCTGCTGGCCCTTACCCTCAGCATCGATATTCGCTAACACCTTTGAGGTAACAATCGCGTTGTGTCCCTTCGGCACCGCGATTCGGTAGTAGAGCGGGGTGCGATCGTGCTGGGCAACCTCTGGCACTAGCGTCGTCTGGTACTTGCCCTCGCCGAGCCATTTCGCGCCTTCCTTAGTCTCGGAGAACTCGAAAGGAGTACCCGTGGTTTCGTAGCCCTGCACTGACCGCTGAGTTAAGAACTTCATGTGGTCTGCGAGCTGGGTGGCATCGTCCGCAGTCATGCTCTGTCCACCGGATACCTGCGCAACACACTCCAGCTCAGCGCGAGCTTCTTCATCGACCTTGAAGCCCACTGTGTGAATCGTCAGGCCAACACCCTGCCCTGCCAGTTCCTTCGCAACCTCACACACCGGTGGCGGCGCGCAGGTGTCGATACCGTCAGAGACCAAAATAATTGACCGCTCACCGTCTGGGCCAAGCTCATCCGCCGCCTTACGCAGTGCATTGCCGATCGGCGTGTAGCCCTGAGCTTCCAACCCGGCAATCCTGCTCTTCAGGCCTTCTTTGTCGACCTTTTGGACAGGCGACAGAACCTCGATGTCCTGGCAACCACGTTCGCGGTTGGATTCATCACTGGATTCGCGCTGGCCATAAACCAGCATGCCAAGCAGCGCATCATCCGGGAGGGAGTCAATCAGCTCCGTGGATGCGCGCTTTGCCGCATCGAGGCGGGTGCCTCCGGCGTCGTCGGCAAGCATCGAACCAGACAGATCCATGATCAGCTCTGCTTTTGCTTCGCCCGTACCCCCTTCGCCCGTAGGAGCGGGCTGTTCCACCCCGGACGGCGAAGGCGAATCTTGGGCTGCCGCCACCGGAGCCGGAATCGCACTAAACCCAATCGTCCACGCAGCCAACAACAGAGTGACAACGATGGTTACCCTTAGGCGCTTTGAACTACTTGACGAAAAACTATCTTTAAAAAAGTCTTGAACTACCACCATCACAGCGCCTCAAACTGTTTTCCCAACTACAAAAATCAATCGTGTTGGTAGTTTTTCACAGTGACCCCGGTCACGCTAGAGGTGTTTTTAACGGCTAAACAAATGCCGTCTGAACAATTCATGAACCATGAGAAAATCGCACAGCCGTTGGGGAGCCAGCAAAGCAAAAACGCAGCCCCTGACCAGCGAATACTAAACAGGGGCTGCGAAAGTACTAATTCTAGTAACCACTATTAAATTTTTCTTAGCCGACCTACGCCGAAACTAAGCCTCAACGAGCTTGTAAATCCAACCGTGGGTATCCTCAACCTCGCCGTGCTGGATACCGGTCAGCCGCTCGCGCAGCTTCATAGTCCACTCACCGGTCTCGCCGCCGTTGATCTCGAACTCGCCCTCAGCGGACTTCACAAAACCGACCGGGGTGATGACTGCAGCAGTACCGCAGGCGAATGCCTCGCTCATAACACCGGAGGTGGCATCATTCTTCCATTCCTCGGTGGAAATGCGACGCTCCTCGACATTCATGCCCAGATCCTGAGCAGCCTGCAGCAGCGATGCCCGAGTAATGCCCGGCAGCAGCGAACCAGACAGCTCTGGAGTCACCAGCCGAACACCAGCGTCAGCATTCTCATCCGGGTAGATAAACGCCAGGTTCATGCCGCCCATCTCCTCGATGTACTTGCGCTCGACAGCGTCCAGCCACACAACCTGGTCGCAGCCCTTTTCCTCTGCCTGCTGCTGAGCCGCCAGCGAAGCTGCATAGTTACCTGCGAACTTCGCAGCACCGGTGCCGCCCGGCGCGGCACGCACGTACTCGTGGGAGATCCACACGGTCACCGGGTTAATGCCACCGGAGAAGTACGCGCCGGCAGGTGAAGCGATGAGCAGGAAGGTGTAAGAGTTCGACGGGTGCACGCCCAGGGTGCTCTCGGTGGAGAACATGATTGGACGCAGGTACAGGGATTCTTCGCCACCAGCTGGCGGCACCCATGCTGCATCGGCTTCAACCAGCAGGCGGATTGCCTCGAGGAAGGTCTCCTCCGGCAGCTGCGGCATTGCAATGCGGTCAGCGGAGCGCTGGAAGCGACGAGCGTTCTGCTCCGGGCGGAAAGTAACAATGGAACCATCCGGCATGCGATACGCCTTCAGTCCCTCAAAAATCGACTGCCCGTAATGCAGGACCGAAGAAGACGGCTGCATTTCAATCGAACCGTATGCCTGCAGCTTGGCGCCATGCCAGCCTTTGTCTGCAGTCCAGTCAATTCGGACCATGTGGTCGGTGAAGTGCTTACCGAAACCAGGGTTGGCCAAAATCTCCTCGCGCTCGGCATCAGAGAGTGGATTCGGGTTACGTTCGATTGCAAATTCCAAAGCAGACATGTCTTTCATCCTAAACCGTCGAGGATCGAGTCGTATCAATACTCGCCCCCGAAAGACCGTGTTAGTCAGGGCAATGTCAGCGTCGCGGGCACTAGGCGCGGGTACATTCCAATAGTCGTGGCGCTGGCTCGTCAGTCCGCTGTCCAGGGATGAAGGACACGAACCGGCAAATAGGGATACGGTGGTGTACCACATAGTACGACTACAAGGAGATGCAACTACATGTCAGTCCCCGCTAACAATGATTCGGCACAGCTCGGCGCCTCTCGCAACGCCGCTGTTTTGTCCAATTACCTGCCGGCTATCGGCACTCGCGTGGTCATCGCTGCCGACAACTCTCTGCCCGCGGACGCCGACGCGGTCCTCGTCGCGCTTATCGACGGCGAGGATGGCCTCGAGCTGGTCGCACCCGAGGCCATCGGTTCGGTTGCAGAGCAGCTGCTCGCCTCCTTTGAGGCAGTCTCCGCCAGCGCTAAGGCCGAGTCCGTGACCACCATCCCGGCTCCTGCTGGCCTGGATGTCGACAGTGTCACGGGCGTTGGCGTGGGTTCTGAGGACCTGGATGCCGAGGACATCCGCCGTGCCTGCGGCGCCGCTGCGCGCCGTATAACCAAGGCCAAGGTGGTCTTTAACACTCTCGGCGCCATCGATCCGCAGGCTGCAGCCGAGGGCTTTGCGCTGGGCGCTTACGCTTACTCCGGTCAGAAGAGCGACGAAGAAAGCAACGAGGCCACCCAGAAGGTGGTTGTGTTGGGCGCTGATGACGACGTCGTAAAGCGCGCTGCAGCGATTGTGGATGCCGTTGCCACCGCGCGTGACTTCGTCAATACAGCATCGTCGCACCTCTACCCCGAGACGTTTGCTGACGCTGCTGCAGCGCTAGGCCGTGACGCGGGGCTCGAGGTCGAGGTGCTTGACGACGACGCTCTGCGCGCCGGCGGTTTCGGAGGCCTCAATGCCGTGGGGGGTGGATCCTCGCGCGGGCCGCGCCTGGTGCGCCTGATTTGGAAGGGCGATGAGTCGGCAGAGAATTCGCTGGGACTGGTCGGTAAGGGCATCACCTTTGATACCGGCGGTATTTCGCTGAAGCCGGGCGCCAGCATGGAGAACATGATCTCCGATATGGGCGGCGCTGCGGCTGTTATTGCCACAGTCGTCCTGGCTGCTCGCCTAGGCGTATCCACCCCAGTGACCGCAACCGTTCCAATGGCGGAGAACATGCCGGGCGGTAAGGCGTACCGTCCGGGCGATGTCATCACACAGTACGGCGGTAAGACCATTGAGATTCTGAATACCGACGCAGAGGGCCGCCTCGTACTCGCAGATGCCATTGTCCGCGCCTGCGAAGACAATCCGACTCACCTGATTGACACCGCCACCCTGACCGGTGCGCAGCTAGTCGCTCTTGGCGAGCGCACCCCGGGTGTCCTGGGTAACGACGAGTTCCGTGACCGTGTTGCAGAGCTGTCTCAGAGCATTGGTGAAAATGGTTGGGCAATGCCGATTCCAGTTGAGCTAGCAGAGGCGCTGAAGTCGCCGGTGGCTGACCTGCGGAATGTCACGAACTCTCGCTTTGGCGGTATGAGTGTTGCAGCTGCATACCTGCGCGAATTCGTTGGCGAGGATGTTGAATGGGTTCACCTCGACGTTGCCGGTCCGGCCTTCAACACCACCGGGGAGTATGGTTATACCCCGAAGCGGGGCACTGGTGTTCCGGTTCGGACGATGTTCTCTGTGATTGAGGATTTGGCAACGAAGTAGCCGGTCATCCGACTGCGTCCCGCCCGGCTGGAATCATGGCTGGAATGAGCTATTCCAAGCACCAGTCGAAAGCGGGCGCAGCCCACGGGGCAAGCAGAGTTTTCAACCTGTAAGCTAATTTGTAATAACCGTCTTAAAACGAGATTTCTTAACTTTTCGAGGAGTGCACAAACATGGCGACCTCTATTGAGATGCCGGAGCTCGGTGAATCAGTTACCGAAGGCACCATTACCACCTGGCTGAAGAAGGTCGGCGACACCGTCGAGGTCGACGAACCGTTGCTCGAGGTTTCCACCGACAAGGTCGACACCGAAATTCCATCTCCGGTCGCCGGTGTTCTCACCGAGATTCTCTTTGAAGAAGACGACACCGTCGATGTTGGCGAGGTCATCGCAAAGGTCGGCGAGCCGGGCGAAGAGCCGGAAGGCGCTGACGATTCCGCTGAGGAGACCGAGGAAGAGGCTCCGAAGGAAGACGCTGAAGAGCCAAAGAAGGAAGCACCGAAGGCTGCCTCCGGTTCCGCTACTGATGTTGAGATGCCGGAGCTCGGCGAGTCCGTCACCGAAGGAACCATCACCACCTGGCTGAAGAAGGTCGGCGACACCGTCGAGGTCGACGAGCCGTTGCTCGAGGTTTCCACCGACAAGGTCG
Organism: Corynebacterium sp. LK33; assembly: GCF_014334955.1. Lineage (NCBI taxonomy): Bacteria > Bacillati > Actinomycetota > Actinomycetes > Mycobacteriales > Corynebacteriaceae > Corynebacterium > Corynebacterium sp. LK33. Next base: position 148,795 of record NZ_PDGU01000007.1, read on the forward strand.
ACACCGAAATTCCTTCCCCGGTCGCAGGCACCCTGCTCGAGGTCCTCTACGACGAAGACGACACCGTTGACGTCGGCGAGGTCATCGCTCGCGTTGGCGATGCAGACGCTGCTCCAGCCGCCAAGGAAGAGGCCGAGGAGGCATCTGCCACAGTCGAGAAGGACGAGGAGCCAGTAAAGGCTAACGAGGAGACTGAGGAAGACTCCACCGACGTTGACGCTGGCGACGCAACTGACGTTGAGATGCCGGAGCTCGGCGAATCCGTCACCGAAGGCACCATCACCACCTGGCTGAAGAAGGTCGGCGACACCGTCGAGGTCGACGAGCCACTGCTCGAGGTTTCCACCGACAAGGTCGACACCGAAATTCCTTCCCCGGTCGCAGGTACCCTGCTCGAGGTCCTCTACGACGAAGACGACACCGTTGACGTCGGCGAGGTCATCGCTCGCGTTGGCAGTGGCCAGCCAAAGAAGGCTGCACCGAAGAAGGAAGCTCCAAAGGCTGAATCCAAGCCGGAGCCAAAGAAGGAAGCTCCAAAGGCAGAGTCCAAGCCGGAGCCAAAGAAGGAAGAGCCGAAGAAGGAGACTCCGAAGGCTGAGGCTCCGAAGGCTGAATCCAAGCCTTCCGCTAACAAGGACGTTCCTTACGTCACCCCGCTGGTCCGCAAGCTGGCTGACAAGCACGGCGTTGACCTGACTAAGGTCGAGGGCTCTGGAATCGGCGGCCGCATTCGTAAGCAGGATGTTCTGCGCGCTGCCGAGGGCGGCCAGGAGACTACTGCTGAGTCCGGCTCCAACTGGTCCACCAAGGGCGTTCGCCCTGAGCTCGCTGAGCTGCGCGGCACCACCCAGCGTGTCAACCGCATCCGCGAGATCACCGCTGCCAAGACCCTCGAGTCTCTGCAGACTTCCGCACAGCTGACCCAGGTCCACGAGGCCGATATGACTGCCATCTGGGATTTGCGCGCTACTAAGAAGGCTGAGTTCGAGAAGAAGCACGGCGCAAAGCTGACCTTCCTGCCATTCTTTGCAAAGGCAATCGTTGAGGCTCTGGTCAGCCACCCGAACGTCAACGCTTCCTGGAACGAAGAGACCAAGGAGATTACCTACCACGAGCAGGTCAACCTGGGTATCGCTGTCGATACCGAGCGTGGTTTGCTCTCCCCGGTCATCCACAACGCTCAGGATATGTCCCTGCCGGAGCTGGCTGCTGCTATTGCGGACATCGCAGACCGCGCTCGCAACAACAAGCTGACCCCGAACGACCTGTCCGGCGGCACCTTCACCATTACCAACATCGGCTCCGAGGGCGCTCTGACCGACACTCCGATTCTGGTTCCGCCGCAGGCCGCAATGGTCGGCACCGGCGCGATTAAGAAGCGCGCAGTAGTCGTCACCGAGAATGAGGCAGATGCCATTGGTATTCGCGCCATGGTCTTCCTGCCAATTACCTACGATCACCGCCTGATCGACGGCGCTGATGCAGGTCGCTTCATGACGACCGTTGTTGATCGCCTCGAGGTTGCTAACTTCGAATCGGATTTGCAGCTCTAAGCAGCTTGCTCCCGTCCTGGGGTAGTAGCGCCGCGGGAAGCTAGCTGGCTTGCTAGCAGGAGGTTCTACCTCTTCCCTGCCCGCGTTAGTCGCACTTTGCGGCTGACGCGGGTATTTCTTTTGCCGCATTCGTCCCGCAGTTGAACCTAATCAGCGATTCCTTCAAATGCGCAGGCCCCCTATTCTTGGCTAGTGCTCAGATTTCACGTAGCCACACATAGCTAGCAAAGGCTCCATCGGCACAAAGAATTAACGTGCTGTTATTGCGCCGTTAAGCCATTAGCAGACAGCGGGAGGGTCGAACCGAAAGCAAAGCTGCAAGTAGCAAATGCGCATACTTTTTGTCCTGCCGAAATGCGAGAACACCACACACCCCCGCACACAGTTCCGGCTATCGCTTTCAGCTACACCGACGAGAGCTGAAGATAGCGATAATTAAATTCATTATTTGTTAACCTCGCCGTCACCTAGTTAGCAATTAGCCTTTACCAATCTAAGAAATCATTAGACAGCAGGCTTCTTTGGCGTGCCTATTTTTGCTCTCTGTACGTAACTTAGAAAGGTGGAGCATGTCCTCGGCTCCAGCGAATACTAGTTCGTCGACCGGGACCACATCATCTGAGCAATCGAGCTCCTCAGATAAGTGGTGGCACCTCTTCTTCGGCGGGCTTCTCGCAATCAACATCGTAATTTTTGTCTTCTGGGCTTATGACTTTGTGGGCCCGCAGGCAAATACGGCAATCCTTCTGATTACCATCGCGTTCGCCGTCTTCATGGCGTTCAACATCGGCGGTAACGACGTTGCTAACTCCTTCGGTACTTCAGTCGGTGCCGGCACCCTGAGCATGAAGCAGGCGCTTGTTGTCGCTTCAGTCTTTGAGGTTTCGGGCGCCGTCCTCGCTGGTGGCGAGGTTACTGACACCGTCCGTTCCGGCATTGTGGACCTGAACGCAATCCACGGTTTGGACCCGATGGAGTTCGCCTTCATCATGATGTCCGCGCTTCTCGGCGCGGCAGTGTGGCTCCTCGTTGCCACCCGCATGGGTTGGCCAGTCTCCACTACCCACTCCATCGTCGGCGGTATCGTCGGTGCCGCACTGACGGTCGGTTTCATCACCGGCAAGGGTGGCTGGAGCATGGTCCAGTGGGATCAGATTGGTCAGATCGCCGTTTCTTGGGTCCTCTCTCCGCTCCTCGGCGGTTTGGTCGCGTTCCTCCTGTTCGGCGGCATTAAGAACTCGATTCTCGTCTACAACGACAAGGCTTCCAAGCAGCTGCAGGCCATCCACCAGGAAAAGGCGGACCTCAAGGCGCAGCACCGCGACGACTTCGAAAAGCTCCCTGAGCACGATCAGATCTCGTACACCAACGCGATGCTTCGCGACGCGACGACGATGCGTGACAACGACTGGACTCCGGATGACCTGGAGTCTGAGTACTTCCGCAAGCTCGTCCACATCGAATCCAAGGTTGATGATGTCCGCGCTCACCGTGCGCTGGAAGCTTGGGTTCCGGGTCTAGCAGCCCTGGGCTCTATCGTCATCTCCGCGATGATGCTGTTCAAGGGTCTGAAGAACCTTCACCTAGGGCTTTCCAGCCTGGACAACTTTCTGATTATGGGCATGATCGCCACCGCAGTGTGGCTTGCCGTTTACATCTTCGCGCGTACTTTGAAGCGTCAGGATTTGGATCGTTCCACCTTCCTGCTGTTCAGCTGGATGCAGGTCTTCACCGCTGCTGCGTTCGCTTTCTCCCACGGCTCGAACGACATCGCTAACGCGCTTGGCCCGTTCGTGGCAATTCTGGATGTTCTCCGTACCAACGAGATCTCTTCCGAGTCTGGTGTTCCGCTGGCAGTCATGACCACCATGGGTGTCGCTCTCATCTCCGGTCTGTGGTTTATCGGCCGCTTCGTTATCAAGACCGTCGGTTCCGGCCTGACTGAGATCCACCCAGCATCGGGTTTTGCCGCAGAGCTTTCCGCTGCTGTGGTCGTTATGATTGCTTCCCTGCTGGGTCTGCCGGTTTCTTCCACCCACATTCTGATTGGTGCCGTTCTCGGTGTCGGTATCGTTAACCGCGCCGCTAACTGGAACCTGATGAAGCCGATTGGTTTGGCCTGGGTTATTACCCTTCCGGCCGCTGCAGGTATCTCGGCAATTACCGTTTCCATCCTCCGCGTCGTCTTCGGCTAAGCCCACAAAAGCACGCCACTTTTACCCCGGCGGTCACTTTCTAGTGACCACCGGGGTATTTTTACGTCTGGTGCTATCCAAGTAAGTCTGGCGCTATCCAAGTAACAAGGATTCTGAGGCTCACAGAATTTCGGCGTATCCTATAGGCCACCATGACTGCCCCAAGAAAACCTTTTACTCGCGCAGATAAATCCATTCGGGAATCAAGCTCCGACATCGAGATTCAACATCTCGGCCTTGTCGACTACGAAGAGACCTGGCACCTACAGGCAGACCTTGCTGCCAAGCGTGCGAAAGACCTAATTCCAGATCAGGTTCTCGTGCTTGAGCACCCGAGTCTTTACACAGCAGGAAAGCGCACCCAGCCGGAGGACCGTCCTACCAATGGGTTGCCGGTCGTCGATGTCGACCGCGGTGGCCGCATCACCTGGCACGGCCCGGGCCAGCTTGTGATGTATCCCATCATCAAGCTCGCTCAGCCGGTCGATGTGGTGGACTACGTCCGCAGACTGGAAGAAGCCCTCATTCAAACCGTTCGCCGAGCTGGCATCGCGGCTGCTGGCCGCATCGATGGCCGCTCGGGGGTATGGGTTCCCGCATCAAACGGACTGAGCGACCGAAAGATTGCGGCACTGGGAATCCGCGTGACCCATGGTGTAACCATGCACGGACTCAGTCTGAACTGCGACAACTCTATGGAGTTCTACAACTACATCATCCCGTGTGGCATCTCCGACGCTGGAGTGACCACCCTATCCCGGGAGCTTGACCGAGATGTTAGCGTGTCAGAGATGACAGAGCCGCTTCTGGCAGATTTGCAAGATGCTTTGGAAGGCCATCTGACCGTTGCCGACCATTCCTTCGGCTCCGCGCCCGACCCCACGAAGGACCTGCCACACCGGGTGAAGCACAACTCCACCACCGGCATATTCGAGTACTCATCAACAAAAGAGTAGGATGAAACTGTGACTGTTAAGCCAGAAGGACGTAAGTTACTGCGCGTCGAGGCACGAAATGCCGAGACCCCTATCGAGAACAAGCCCCGGTGGATTCGCAACCAGGTTCGTCCGGGCCCCAGCTACAAGGACATGAAAAACCGTGTCTCGGGTGCCTCTTTGCACACGGTCTGTCAGGAGGCTGGCTGCCCGAACATTCACGAATGTTGGGAAGACCGCGAGGCCACCTTCCTCATCGGCGGCGATAAGTGCACCCGCCGCTGCGACTTCTGCCAGATTAACTCAGCCAAGCCCGACCCATTGGATAAGGATGAGCCGCGTCGTGTTGCGGAATCCGTCCGCGAGATGGGTCTTCGTTACGCCACTATCACCGGTGTCGCCCGCGACGATCTGCCCGACGGTGCATCCTGGCTCTACGCTGAGACCTGCCGCCAGATCCACGAACTCAACCCGAATACCGGAGTCGAGCTCCTTGTCGATGACTTCCGTGGCGACGAATCTGCAGCACAGCAGGTCTTCGATGCCAAGCCTGAGGTTTTCGCCCACAACGTGGAGACGGTGCCTCGTATCTTCAAGCGCATCCGCCCCGCATTCCGCTACGAGCGTTCCTTGGAACTCATCACTCGCGCTCGCGAAGCTGGACTGGTTACCAAGTCCAACCTCATCCTGGGCATGGGCGAAACCTATGACGAGATCATCTCCGCTATGCAGGATTTGCACGATGCCGGCTGCGATATTCTGACGATTACTCAATACCTCCGCCCCACTCCACTGCACCATCCAATTGAACGTTGGGTTAAGCCGGAGGAGTTCGTCAAGCTCTCCAAGACCGCTGAAGAGATGGGCTTTGCCGGCGTCATGTCCGGCCCGCTGGTCCGCTCTTCCTACCGCGCTGGACGGCTCTACGCCCGCGCACTGGCGCACCGCGGTCAGGAACTGCCGGCGCATCTGTCCGCGCTTGCCGACGACAACGACAACAACCTCGCGCTTCAGGAAGCCTCGACTCTGCTCGACCGCTATGGCGCATCGGAGGATACGCCAGTCACTTCGGCTATTCCGGCTTCCTAGAGGCTGACGGCCGCAGCGCCGTCGTAAAGCGAAACGGCGCTACGGCGCGGTCTATTGCCTAAAACTACATCGCATGCCCTAAAGTTGGTGATTATGGCGACCAATGATGCGAAAGAAATGAAGAAGGCGAACCGCGCCGCCAAGCGCGCTCAGCGTAAGCAGACTCGTAGCCAGATGTGGCAGGCGTTTAAGCTGCAGCGCTCGCGGGACAACAAGCTCGTGCCTTACATGGCGCTGGGCTTCTTCGGTCCAATTATCCTGCTGTTACTGCTTGGTCTGCTCATTGGTGGAGTCTGGCCCTGGGTTCTGACGATTATTGGTATCTCGATCGGCTTTATGGTCGCGATGTACATCTTCTCTAAGCGTCTTGAGGCGTCCTTCTACACAGAGGCGGAAGGCCAGGCCGGCGCTGCGGCGTGGACGCTGGACAATATGCGTCAGGGCGTTGGCTATGTCTGGCACGTCAAGACCGGTGTTGTCGCTAATCAGCACATGGATGCTGTTCACCGTGTTATTGGTAACGCCGGTGTTGTGCTGGTCGGTGAAGGTGATCCGAACCGCGTCAAGCAGATGATTGCTCGTGAAAAGAAGTCGCTGGCACGCATTGCGGGCGAAGCTCCGATTTACGACATGATTGCTGGTAGCGACGAGGGCCAGGTCCCGCCGAAGAAGCTGCAGCGCGAACTCATGCGTTTGCCGCGCAACCTGAATAAGGATCAGGCTAACGCTCTGAATGAGCGCATCCAGTCGATGGACCGTATTCGCGATGCGCGCGCGAACATGCCCAAGGGTCCAATGCCGAAGGGCGCTAACCCACAGGCCGGCATGAACCGTCGTGCGCGCCGTGCCGCCAATCGCGGCAAGAAGCACTAGAGGTTTTAGCTAGGTTTCACCAGGGTCGGTTGCTCGGGCAACCCACCGAGGGGCAATCTAGGTTGAAGCAGAAAAAAGGGGCTTTCGGGCCCCCTTTTTTTGTGCTTTAAAGCTTTAAAACGATGCCTAAAGCCATGTCTTCACACACAGTTATTGATGTCTTGTTGAAGTGATTGCTCTCACTTATCACGCTGTCAGCAAAGGTCGTATCCTTGCTGGAAACAATGCTTAATGAAGATTACTGCTAGTTGTGCCACCATGGGATATGTGCAACTCTTGGCTGAAAATGAACTCTTAGCGCTTCTAGTGATTTTGTTTCTTGGCCTGGCAATTGGCCAGATCAAGATCTTCGGCTTCAAGCTTGGCGTGGCTGCCGTCCTCTTCGTCGGCCTTATCCTCGCGACTATTGAGCCGGAAATTCAAATCTCCCCGTTGATTTACATCGTGGGCCTGGCATTATTCGTCTACACCATCGGGCTGGAGGCGGGCCCCGAGTTCTTCAGCTCGTTACGCTCGCGCGGCATCAAGCACAACCTGTTCGGCATTGGTGTGCTCGCAGTTGTCACCATCGAGTCTTTCCTGCTGATCAAGTTTTTGCCTATCGACCCGGTGGAAGGCGCAGGCGCCTTCACAGGCGCCCTGACCAACACCCCGGCTATGGCAGCAATCGTCGATGCTCTTCCTAGCCTCATTTCGGATAAGGGCGAGCTGGCCGCTGCGCACGATATGCCGGTGATTGGTTACTCCCTGGCCTACCCAATCGGCGTGCTGGCAGTGATTGCCTCTATCGGTATTATGTCGAAGGTCTTCCGTGTCGATCACGACCAGGAAGCTATTGACGCAGGTGTCGCCGCGCTTCCGCTGCATACTCGGGACATCAAGATCCTCAAGGACGACCTGCCTTCCATCACTGACCTTCCGTCGAAGTTCGGTTTGGACATTACGGTTTCACGCATTGAGTACAAGGGCCACCTCTACATCCCATCACCGGGTGACACTGTCTCCGTCGGCGATATTATTTCCGTCGTCGGTACAGAGGAAGAAATTGCTCGTGCCGCCGAGTACCTTGGCGAGCTTATGCCAGGCGATCCGACACACGACGGCCGCCTGGACTTCCGCCGCATCTTCGTCTCTGCATCTGACGTGGTTGGCGTACCCATCGCGGAGCTTCAGACTCGCATGGATGGCATGATCATTACGCGTATCCGCCGCGGCGACCACGACATCGTCGCGGAACCAAACATGCGCCTAGAGCTTGGTGATCGCGTCCGCGTAGTTGCACCGCCAGAGAAAATCAAGGACGCAACAAAGTTCTTCGGCGACTCTTACAAGAAGCTTTCCGACGTCAACCTCTTGCCGCTCACCCTTGGGCTTACGCTGGGTGTCTTGGTGGGTCTCATCAAGATTCCGCTTCCGGGCGGCAGCTCGTTAGCCCTGGGATCCGCTGGTGGTCCACTGGTTGTGGCGCTGATTCTGGGTGCTGTCGGTCGCACTGGCCCGTTGGTTTGGCCTATCCCCTACTCGGCCAACCTGGCGTTCCGCACCATGGGTCTAGCACTGTTCCTGGCTGGTATCGGCACCACTGCCGGTAAGGGATTCCAGGCTGCGTTGTCTGACCCGGCATCACTGACAGTTCTGGGTCTTGCCGCCATCATCGCGTTTAGCTCCGCACTGTTGACCCTCATTGTCGGTCACCGTGTGCTGAAGATTCCATTCGGCCAAACTGCGGGTATCCTCTCGGGCTTGCAGACTCACCCGGCAGTGCTCTCATACGTCAACGACCAGGCCAAGAACGAGTTGCCGGCAATGGGATACACAACGGTGTATCCAATGGCCATGATCATGAAGATTATTCTCGCCCAGGTCCTGGTCGTGTTGGTGCTATAGCGCTAACCCAAAATGACGGCCGTGCCAGTGGCACGGTCGTGCATGCCGCGCATATCCGAGTCGGTGATTGCTGGCGGCAGCAAGAAAAGAGTAAGCAAGCTGCGGAAGAAGGCACGAACAAAGCCAACTCGCTCGCCGGGCTTGTCCACGCGAGCGACACCCATCTTCATCATCCACTGGCCCGGAGTGCGGGCGAACAGCCAAACCGACACCGTGCCAATAATGAGGAAGACAACTGGCGAATAGGTCGCAAGGAATGACTGCCAGGCGATAAACGAATCCCCGAACTGGTCAATCTGCGCCTCGCTCGGGCCGAAGAACATCGAAAAAGCGCCGGCAATCATCAAGGAAATAATCCAGTCAATGAGAATGCCGCCGACGCGACGCATCAACGTCGCTTGCGATCCTGGGCCATCGGGGGCAAGACCCAATGCCTGGCCGGGATAGTCCGAGAGCTTGTCCGGATTATCGAACTCTCCCGGAATCTGAGGGCCATCTAGCCAACTGTGCTTTTCTTCCATGGGTTCATAGTCTAATGCAGCAATCCGGCTATCAAATCACGGGCTGGGACAGCCATTCAGCGCGTGCGGGGGTAATCCGGGGGCGATGTTGCGTCGCCTTTTCCATTTTCTTATCAGCATGGGAGCTAAAGGCGCGTCGTAAAGCGTGTGTGACGCGAATGCGCAGGATATTGCCGTGTTTCCACAAACAGATAACTTACTCCCTATTTGCGTAACCCATTCCGTATTGGCGAATTCCTCACGCGCCATGCCAGAAATTCGTGGTTCTAATTCCAGAATGAATGCGTGGTTCGTTAAGCTTGAAGGCGTCAACCGGCCAGTCCTTGACAGCGCGGCAGGTGCACGAAACAGCGTGCAAGAATTCCCTGCTGCGTACTAAACAAGGCCAACTAAGGAGACCGCACATGTCCTTCAAAACTCCCGAGGAAGTAGTCGCGTATATCAAGGAAGAGGGCGTCGAGTTCGTAGACGTCCGCTTCACGGATGTTCCCGGCATCGAGCAGCACTTCACCATCCCGGCATCCGCATTTGACGAGGACGCGATGGCCGAAGGCCTGGCATTCGACGGTTCCTCGATTCGTGGTTTCACTTCCATCGACGAGTCCGACATGGCACTGCTGCCCGACCTGAGCACCGCGCGCATTGACCCGTTCCGCAAGGCAAAGACTCTGAACGTCAAGTTCTTCGTCCACGATCCGTTTACCCTCGAGCCGTTCTCCCGCGACCCGCGTAACGTCGCGAAGAAGGCGGAGGAATACCTCATCTCTACCGGCATCGCCGACACCTGCTTCTTCGGCGCTGAGGCGGAGTTTTACATCTTCGACAACGTCAAGTTCGAGACCGACACCAACCGCGGCTTCTACGAAGTTGATTCCATCGAAGGCTGGTGGAACCGCGGCAAGGACCAGAACCCGGACGGCTCTGCAAACCTGGGTTACAAGACCCGTCTGAAGGGCGGCTACTTCCCTACCGCTCCGTACGACCACTACCAGGACCTGCGCGACAAGATGTGCCTGAAGCTCGCTGACGCCGGCTTCGACCTGGAGCGCGCCCACCACGAGGTCGGCACTGGTGGCCAGCAGGAGATCAACTACAAGTTCAACACGATGTTGCACGCTGCAGACGACCTGCAAACCTTCAAGTACATCATCAAGAACACCGCCTGGGAAGAGGGCAAGTCCGTCACCTTTATGCCGAAGCCGCTGGCTGGCGACAACGGCTCGGGCATGCACGCTCACCAGTCGCTATGGAAGGACGGCAAGCCGCTGTTCCACGATGAGGCCGGTTACGCAGGCCTGTCGGACATCGCTCGCTGGTACATCGGCGGCATCCTGCACCACGCAGGTGCGGTACTGGCCTTCACCAACCCGACCCTGAACTCCTACCACCGCCTGGTCAAGGGCTTCGAGGCTCCGATTAACCTGGTCTACTCGCAGCGCAATCGCTCTGCCGCTGTTCGCATTCCGATCACCGGCTCCAACCCGAAGGCAAAGCGCATCGAGTTCCGTGCCCCGGACCCGTCGGGCAACCCGTACCTTGGCTTCGCTGCCATGATGATGGCCGGACTGGACGGCGTGAAGAACCGCATCGAGCCGCACGCTCCGGTTGACAAGGATCTCTACGAGCTCCCGCCGGAGGAAGCTGCCGACATCCCGCAGGCTCCGACCTCTCTCGAGGCCGCACTCGAGGCCCTGCGCAATGACCACGAGTTCCTGCTCGAGGGCGATGTCTTCACCGAGGACCTCATCCAGACCTACATCGACTACAAGTACGAAAACGAGATCGAGCCGGTTCGCCTGCGCCCCACTCCGCAGGAATACGAAATGTACTACGACTGCTAAAGTTTTCGCTTCACGACGGCCACAGCAAGCAGCCCCCATTGCTCCTAGTGGCCGCCCAACGAGCTTGTTAGATGCCGCCTGACCACAGTTAATGTGGTCAGGCGGTTTTTCGTTGCGGTCATGCTGGCTGTGGGTGCTTGGGCCCGCATACGCGCGCGTATGTGAGCACGAATTTGTGCGCGGTTCCGGGCCACTCCCCTGAACAGGGCCATACACCACCACAAAAGGGCCGCGACTCCTGCACGAGTAGAGTTGCACGCTCTCCGCCCCAGTCTTATCGATGCAATATTCACTTGTCGATGCGCTATAGCGTGGCCATAAGTGAACAGCGCATCGACAAGTGACAGGGTGGGGAGGATACCGTGCGCATAAGTGCCGGACAGCCGTCGATAAGTGATGAAAAATCGTCGATAAGTGACGAAAAATCGTCGATAAGTGCCAGAAAACTGCCCATAAGTGCGAGGGTGGCGCTAGGGACAACACGAGGGACGGATGCGAGGGACACCGCAAGGGGGGCGAACACCAAGAGCGGATGGGGCATGCTGCGAAGGTAGGATGCAGGCAATCACGCCCGTTGAACCAGAAATGTGTCGCAACTTAATGACATGTGACAAAGTTCATAAACATTGATGCGTGGGAGGATAATTCACTCATCTGTAATCGTTCTCAAAAAGTATCAATTGTGCATGTCGAAGTAGTTATTACGGGCAACTTATTGACGGAAATTGGGCTCTGTCGCTGTGACCGTCGTAAAGCAGAAATGGCGTGCTGAAAACTGCGTAAACGCCCCCTACGCTGTGGTTTTTCCGTATGGTGGTACGACATACCCCTCGGAAATGGCGCCTCGAGAGCCCACGCCGAGGCGTTTTGATTGATTCTGGAGAGCATGCATCTGGAATTTCTTAAGCACAGCCGCCGCATAGGGTGGCCGATGAACAGTAAGAAGGATTTGAGCATTCTTGACTAACGAAAACGCTGCCAACCCAGAAAACTCAACTCGCATTGATTTTCTCTACCTCAGCGAACCTGACATGGTTGAAGCTGGTGTCACGGATTTCGCCAAGTGTGTTGAGACCATGGAAGAAACCCTGATTCTGCTGGCTGACGGCGACTACCGCATGGCCGGCGCTTCCGCTAACTCCCACGGTGCCCAGATCAACTTCCCGGATAACCCAATCCATGAGGGTATGCCGGCAAATGGCCCTGACCGTCGTTTCATGGCAATGCCCGCTTACCTCGGCGGTCGCTTCAACGGCGCAGGCGTGAAGTGGTACGGCTCCAATGCCGATAACCGCCAGAACGACCTGCCACGTTCGATCCACCTGTTCATTCTCAACGATGCAATTACGGGTGCCCCGAAGGCTGTCATGTCGGCAAACCTCCTGTCGGCCTACCGCACTGGCGCTGTTCCGGGTGTCGGCGTCAAGCACCTGGCCGTCGAAGACGCCGAGGTCGTTGGCATCATTGGCCCGGGTGTTATGAGCCGCACCATTCTCGGCTCCGCTATGTCGCAGCGTCCGAGCATTAAGAAGGTTAAGGTCAAGGGCCGCTCCCAGGCTTCGACCCAGAAGGCTGTGGATTGGATTAAGAACGAGTTCCCGCAGCTGGAAGAGGTCCGTATCGTCGAGACCGAAGAAGAGGCCATCCGCGACTCCGACATCCTCATCGCCGGCACCTCGACTTCCTCCGATGGCCCGTCCGGTTTCCCGTACTTTAAGAAGGAGTACCTGAAGCCCGGCGCGCTGCTGCTCATGCCAGCCGCTGCACGCCTCGACGACGACTTCGTGCGTTCCGACGACTGCAACCTCGTCGTTGACTACACCGGCCTGTACGAAGAGTGGTTCAACGAGAACGGCCCAGACGTGACCTATGAGCGCTTGCTCGGTATTCCGGGTAACCGCTGGTGGGACATGAAGGAAGAGGGCACCCTTCCCGCCGAGAAGCTTGTCAACATTGGTGATATCGCTTCCGGTAAGGCCCCGGGTCGCCAGAACGACGAGCAGATCTTCTGCTACTCCATCGGAGGCATGCCAGTCGAGGACGTCGCCTGGGCCACCGATGTCTACGACAACGCCCTGGCAAAGGGCATCGGCACCAAGCTGAACCTGTGGGATGTTCCGCTGCTGAAGTAATAGTGACCAGTAAGTTCGACAACACGATTAGTAAGCTCAACAAGCTAGACGCGAAGTAGGCGAGTTTTACCAATGGGTAAGTTCAAACCCAGCAGTGACCAGACAACTCCGGAAGGAATCCAACGATACATCCGGGACAATGACATTCGCTGGGTAGACGTCCAGTTCACCGACGTTCCCGGCATCGAACAGCACCTAACCGTTCCGGTATCCGAGTTTGATGAGGACTCAGCCTACGAGGGCCTCGCCTTCGACGGATCGTCCATTGCGGGTTACACCTCGGTGGATAACTCCGACATGATGCTGCTGCCCGACCTGGACACGGCTTTCATCGACCCGTTCCGCAAGTCGAAGACGCTGAACATGAAGTTCTTCGTCCATGACCCGCACACCCGCGAGCCGTTTAGTCGCGACCCGCGCAATATTGCCCGCAAGGCCGAGAACTACCTGAACGAACTGGGCTTCGCCGATACCTGTAATTTTGGCGCTGAGGCAGAGTTCTACATCTTCGACTCCGTCCGCTACGACTCCAGTTCAAACAAGTCATTCCACGAGGTGGACTCGGTTGAGGGCTGGTGGAACTCCGGTGTGAAGGTAAACCCGGACGGATCGCGCAACCTCGGCCACAAGGTGCGCACCAAAGGCGGCTACTTCCCTACTGCTCCGTATGACCACATGCAGGATCTTCGTGACGAAATCGGCGAGCACCTGCAGGATGTTGGCTTCCATGTTGAGCGATCCCACCACGAGATGGGTTCGGGCGGTCAGCAGGAGATTAACTACCGTTTTAATACCCTGCTGCACGCCGCCGATGACATGCAGACTTTCAAGTACGTGGTGAAGAACACCGCCAAGTTCAACCAGAAGTCCGCTACCTTCATGCCGAAGCCGTTGGCCGGCGATGGCGGCTCTGGTATGCACATCCACCAGTCACTGTGGAAGGATGGCAAGCCACTATTCCACGATGAAAACGGTTATGGCGGCCTGTCCGACATGGCGCGCTACTACATTGGCGGCATCCTGAAGCACGCCGGTGCAGTCCTGGCTTTCACCAACCCGACGATGAACAGCTACCACCGCCTGGTTCCGGGATTCGAGGCTCCCGTCAACTTGGTCTACAGCCAGGAGAACCGCTCGGCCGCCATCCGAATCCCGATTACCGGCGCAAACCCGAAGGCCAAGCGCATCGAGTTCCGCGCTCCGGACCCGTCGGGCAACCCGTACTTGGCTTTCACCGCCGCAATGATGGCTGGTCTCGACGGCATCAAGAACCGCATCGAGCCTGGCAAGCCGATTGACAAGGATCTCTACGAGCTGCCACCAGAGGAACTCAAGGACGTCCCCACCGTCCCGCATTCGCTGGAGGGTGCGCTGAAGGCGCTGGAAGAGGACCACGAGTTCCTGCTTGCCGGCGATGTCTTCACACAGGATCTCATCGACGCGCATATCCGCTACAAGTTCGAGCAGGAGATTATGCCGGCACGTCTGCGCCCGACGACGCAGGAGTTCGAGCTCTACTACGACTGCTAGCATTCGCCCCGTAAAGCTCGCTTGACGACGCCCACACCGCTACCCCACCTAACTGTCTTGGGGTAGCGGTGTTTTTTAGCTGGGATACGCTGTTTTTAGTCGGCACATTGAGTAGAGCTAGCACCACTGCGAACTAAACGGATTGGGGCTACCCTTGATTGTTATGAACAACAAGTCACTGACCCGTTCCACCAATAACAAAATGGTTGCCGGTGTGCTCGGTGGGTTCGCTGAGTATTTCAACTGGGATGCGACTTTGCTGCGCGTTATATTTGTCGCGTCTTTCCTGATGCCTGGTCCGCAGTTTCTTCTCTATCTCGCAGCATGGATCATCATGCCGAAGGAAACTTACGTATAAGCGCGATCTGCCGAAATATACTTAAATAGCCATACCTTGGAGTATTTATCTAATGAGCGACGCCGCTCCCGAAAAATCCACCAAGAAGATTTACCGCTCGCGTAATGACCGCCTCCTCGGTGGCGTCCTCGCAGGAATCGCGGAAAGCCAAGGCTGGGATATCACTTTCACACGAATGGTCTACATCATCCTTCCCTGCGTTGGATCGATGCTTGGCTGGAAGATTGGCGCTGGGTTCCTAGCTCTTTACCTCTTGGCCTTGTTCGTCCTGCCAGATGGCGAGTACACGCTTGACGACGATGCCCGCGGCTCCAACCACGCAGAGAAAGAAAATAAGCAATAAACGTCAAGCTTAATAAGATTGATACCTTTCCGTTACTCGCAACGCCCTCACCAGCACTATTCCAATTTCGCAATCACGCAAATTCGGTAACAAATAGAGCATAGAGTGCACAGATTCGCGCCATTTGACTTGCACAGGCCCCAGAATTACCTAGTGTTCTTTCTGTACGGCTTTGAAGCCACACCATCTTCGAATGTCCGATATTCAAAAGAATTGTCAATTTCTCTTTGAATTTAATTCGGACAAATAGTGGAAGATGCCAATAATTGAATAGGTAACTTAGTTAGCTCTCAAGAAAGTGGTTTTGAAATGCAGAACAAGAAGATGACCCGTATCGCTACCGCAATCGTTGGCTCCGCCGCTCTTCTCGGCGGCCTGGCTGCATGTTCTTCCGATGACGCACAGGATGCTGCTAACAACGCCAAGGATCAGGCGGGCCAGGTAGCAACCGACGCCACTGATAAGGCTGGCGACGCTATGGACGGAGCTAAGGACAAGGCTGGCGAGGCTGCTGATGGCGCTAAGGACAAGGCCGGCGAGGCTGCTGATGGCGCTAAGGACAAGGCCGGCGAGGCTATGAACGGTCTGGGGCTGGGCGACGCTGCTGGCGAGGATGTGGCAGAGGCTGACCTGCCTGAGTCCATCACCGAGGCAGCTTCTTCCTTCACCTCCCCGTACGATTCTGAGGCTGGCGAGTTCAAGTCCGCTAAGAAGGTCGGCGACGCGGTTGCCGCTGAATACGAGAACGTCACCTTCGTTGAGTCCCCAGAGACTAATGGTGCACAGCCGCTGATCGGTAAGATTCGCGAGACCTGGGTTGCCAACGGTGCACTGGAAAACGAGATTGGTCTGCCGACCGCACCGGAGTCGGAGATTGAAAACGGCTGGGAGCAGCCGTTCACTAAGGACACCATGAAGTGGACCTCTGAGGACGGCCAGAACTACTCCGACTCCTACGAGAACAAGTAGTTCTACACGAACCGAAAGATTTTGAGCGTGCCGGGTGGCACGCTCTTTTTCTTTCCCCCTAGCTAGTTAAATCCCCCTTTCCCCTAGCCAAAAACGCCAGAGGCACCGCGCCGATGTGCGCCAACAATGTTGATATCGACAATCCCCACGGCAGCCATTGATGCAAAGACCGTGGTGGGGCCTACGAACTTAAAACCAGCTTTCTTCAATGCCTTGGCAAGCGCCTTGGACTCCTCGGAGTAGCTGGGCACCTCTTCGATTGAACGTGGCTCGGGAGACTTCTCCGGTTTAAACGACCACATCAACTCGGCTAAGCCGCCGTTTTCACGCAGAGCAATCGTCGCCGCGGCGTTATTGATTACCGCGGTAATCTTCCTGTGATTCCGAATGATTCGTTCATCATTCATCAATCTTTCGACATCTTCGTCATCGAAATCAGCAACCGCATCGGGGTCGAAGTTCGCGAAGGCTTCCTGAAACGCGGGCCGCTTCTTCAGCACTGTCTCCCACGACAACCCCGCCTGAAATACCTCCAGGCTGAGCCGTTCGAATAGTCCTTGCTCATCGCGCACCGGCATCCCCCACTCGGTGTCGTAGTACTCTCTCAGCAGCTCACTGTGAGCAGCCCATGCCGGTCGAGCCAATCCATCCTCACCGATGATGAGCCCATTGTTTTCCGTGTAGTCCGATCCAATTTTCATCAGTCTTTCCAATCCCCCAATTCCGGTTTGACTTAGCTGAGCACCGCAGCTCTTAATTCTTATGCTTGTGTTGACGCCCAACCAGAGCGCCATACACCAGATCCAGCGTCGGCGTTTCCACTTTCGCCTTCTGCCCCATCCGGCGGATTGCGCCAATCTGGGCATCGAGCTCATTGGTAAGTCCCGCGGTGTAGTCGCGCTGCATCGACGAGGTGTTGTCGTACCCTTGAGCATCAGTAAAGGCCAAGGTCCGCGACACGATGTCCTCTGGCAGCGCAACGCCGCAGGCTCGACCGACTGCCTCGGTTTCTTCAAACATCCGCGTCAAGCTGTCGCGCATTTCCGAACGCAAGTAACCAATCGGACTATCAGCCAGGGCACCTAGGGCACCGAGGTTAGCCACGAACATCGCTTTTGCCCAGATATCGACCCAGATATCCGGGAGCTGTTCGCCACCGAGCCCAGCCATGTGCAATGCCTCGATAACTGCCCCGACCAGGTCATTAGTGGAGTCATCGAATGTGCCGATGTTCAGGCTCATCGGTCCTGGTCGGAAGGTGACTTCTGCCGGGCCAGTGTGGATAAAGAAACCGCGGATAACACCCGGGAACACCTTGTCCTCACCGAACCGCCCCGCTGCCAAATAAGGGATTTCCACCGAGTTATGGGTGGTCACCACTGCTGCACCAGCCGGAACTTGCGGGAAAGGATCGTTGCCCGGCAGCGCCTTGGTTGCTGCAATCACAACATCGACGTCGACGCCATCGGCAGTGAGTTCACCCCAATTGTCGGCTGCTTTGACGGGGATAATGCTGCGTTCCCCGTGCTCGTCGATAAGCGTGAGCCCCACCTCACGAAGACGTGTCAGGGTCTCGCCGCGGGCGAGAAAGACGACATCATAACCCGCTTGCACGAGGCGACCGCCAAACCAGCCGCCGACAGCTCCTACACCTAAAACTCCAATCCTCATAGCTGCCACCTTACGACTTCCGCACTGAGCGCGAAATAGGTTGCATGCGGTTGTCCACAGGCAATCCAGGCTATCCCCAAATGTGAAATTTGAGCTTGAATTACTACCTTGTCAAAACTATGTAAAGCGGAGTAGGGTCGAAGTTAATAGATATCAACCCAGGGTTGTTACTCTTTTGAGGCAAGACCTGAGGCCCACAGTTTGTGGCGCCTCGGGTCTTTTTGCGTTTAACGGCCCTGCTTACTGTGAAGGAAGGTCACGATGGGGTCGTCAAAAGATTCCAGCGCGAGGGCAATAGTTGAAAACCTCGGTGGACCCGGAAACATCACAAGCATGACGCACTGTGCGACGCGTCTGCGTTTTGAACTCGGTGATGTCTCCAAGATCAACGAGGACAAGATTGACAAGGTGCCGGGCGTACTCGGTGTCGTTCACCAGGGCGATAACCGCTACCAGGTCATCTGTGGCGGTGGCGTCGAATCGATGTACACGGCAATTAAGCATCTACCGGAAATGAAGGGCGCCGGCGCAGTCGCCACTAAGTCCGACGCAGACGTTAAGGCAGAAGCTCGCTCGAAGGCACGCGGCAAGTACTCCTGGTTGGACAACTTCTTCGAGTACCTCTCGGATTCCTTCCGCCCAATCCTGGGCGTGCTGTTGGGTGCATCGCTGATTATCGCGATTGCGGCTGTACTCGACGGCCTGAACATCGTCGACTTCCGCGCTGAGGATAAGTCCGCCACCTGGATTTTCGTCGATGCCATGTGGCGCAGCGTCTTCTACTTCCTGCCAATCATGGTCGCCTACAACGCAGCGAAGAAGCTGCGGGTAGATCCATGGCTGGGCGCAGCCATCATGGCTGCCCTAATGACGCCGGAGTTTATGAGTCTGCAGGATACCGATCGCTTCTCGGACACCATCAAGACAGTCAACGAGGAACTCGGTACCGAAACTTTCACCGCCAACATCTTCGGCCTGCCAATGCAGCTCAATGACTACGGCGGACAGGTCTTTGTACCGCTGATTATGGTCGCCATCCTGGCAGTGGTCTACCACGGTTTGAAGAAGATCTTCCCGGAGAATGTGCAGATGGTCTTCGTGCCGTTTATCTCCATGCTGATCATGATTCCGCTGACCGCTTTCCTCATCGGCCCGCTGGGCATCTGGCTTGGTAACGGCATCGGCTCCGGCCTGGCATGGATGAACTCGAACGCACCGTTTGTGTTCGCAATTCTCATCCCGATGCTCTACCCGTTCCTCGTACCGCTTGGCCTGCACTGGCCACTGAATGCGCTGATGCTGGTCAATATCCAGACTCTCGGCTACGACTTCATCCAAGGCCCGATGGGTGCCTGGAACTTCGCCTGCTTCGGAGCAACTGCCGGTGTGCTGGTTCTTTCCATGCGCGACCACGACACTCAGATGCGCCAAACTGCAACGGGTGCACTCGCTGCCGGTCTCTTCGGTGGTATCTCCGAGCCGTCCCTCTACGGTATTCACCTGCGCTTCAAGCGGATTTACCCGCGCATGCTGCTCGGCTGTTTCGCCGGCGGTCTGACTATCGCCATCCTGTCGGCTCCGTTCGGTGGTGTGACAACCAACGCCTTCGTCTTCACCTCCCTCATCACCACTGTCGTGTTTAAACCGATGTGGGTCTACCTGATTTCCGTCGCCGTGGCATTCTTCGTCGCCATGTTCGCCATCATTCTCACCGACTACCGCACGCCGGAAGAGAAGGCTGAGGCCGAGGCCGCACGCGCCGCAGAGCTTGACGACGAACCCAGCGACGCCACCCCACACGCTGCCACCAGTGGCTCCGATTCGGCTCCAGCTGAGGCTTCCGGTGACGCTGGTACCAACGCCGAGGCTGCCGCACCGGCTGCTGCGGCAGCTGGCGCCGGTGGTGTCGCAACTGCCGTTGATACCAAGCCTGTACAGGTGCAGGCCCCGGTTGCCGGTGAGGTTGTCAGCCTTGCCGAGGCCGGCGACGCGGTCTTTGCCTCCGGTGCTCTCGGTGACGGTGTCGGTATCAAGCCGACCAGTTCTACCGTGGTCGCACCCGTATCGGGCACGTTGATGACTGTGGCAAAGACCGGTCACGCCTTCGGTATTAAGACCGATGACGGTGTAGAGGTACTCGTCCACGTCGGTATCGACACGGTCAAGATGGCCGGTGAAGGCTTCGATGTCCAGGTTTCCAAGAAGCAGCACGTCGAGGCCGGCGATGTACTTGCCGAGGTCGATTTCGACAAGGTCAAGGAAGCTGGTTACCCAACCACGACACTGATGACCATCACCAATACCAAGAAGCTGACCAAGGTTTCCCCGGTCACCGGCATCTCCGTCCAAGCCGGCGACACGGTCATCGAAGTTCAGCCATAATTGATTTCTAGAAGGCATACCGGCCTGAAATCCCTCAACTTATGGAGGAGTTCACGGTTACCGACATGGAAATCCTGAGAGTATTCAATAACAACGTGGTCCTGGCCAAGGACGCGACCGGCGAGAAAATCATCACCGGCCGCGGCATTGGCTTCAAGGCCCGCCCGGGGCAGCCGGTTGATTCGAGCAAAGTTGTTCGCATCTTTGTCCCAGCGGAAGGCCGTGATCCGGACCATATTGCCACGATGCTCACAGAAATTCCGCTGGCTCACATGACTCTTGTGACCGATGCGGTAACCGCAGCCGGCCTGCCGGAATCGATGACGAAGAACGCTTCCCTCCTTGTGGCGTTGGCCGATCACATTGGTTTCGCCATCATGAGGGCAGCTAACGGGCAGCGAGCAGATTACCCGCTGCTCGCGGAAGTCAGCCAACTTTATAGTGAAGAATACGCGCAGGCGCAGGCGATTTTGTCGCATATCAATCGCGCTCTCAATGACCGTCGTATAGCACCATTGCCCCGTTCCGAAGCAGTGGCTATTACGTTGCACCTGGTCAACGCCGGGTTTGCCACGGGTGATTTGAGCTTCACCTACACCATGACGGGCGTCCTGCAGCAGCTGCTCACAATCATTGAAAGTGATTTTGGCATCACGCTGGAGCCAGAGACTGTCAATGTGGGGCGCTTCATCACACACCTGCGCTACCTGTTCGTCCGGATTGCCAAGCATGAGCAGTTGAAAGATCACTCCTCCGCTATTGGCCAGGCCATCCGTGACTCCGCCCCAGAGGCGTTTCGCTGCGCACAGCGTATTTCCGCAGTCATTGAACTGCGTCTGGGGTCGGGGTTGACGGAAGACGAAGTTTCCTACCTCACCCTGCACATTGCACGCATTGTGCAGGCAGCGGCTGTATCTCCCACCGCCTCCAGGGCTTCCCGGAGCGTGCGCGACGTTGATGACAAGCAAGCACCAGCGGTGAGGTGTACAGGCACTGTGCCTGAGTCAGAAAATTTCACATATTCGACCCGAAAGGATTCAACCATGATTACTCGTACCGCTACCATCGGTTCCTCCGTAGGCCTGCACGCTCGCCCGGCTTCCCTGTTCACTCAGGCTGCTGCTGAGTACGACTACGACATTGTCATTTCCCTTGACGACGAAGAGGCCGATGCCGCCTCGATCCTGGAGGTCATGACCCTCGGCGCTAAGCACGGCGACGAAGTCACGCTGAGCTGCGAGGACGACTCCGCAGCTGCAGCTCTGGACGAGCTTGCAGCCATGCTCGAGCGCGACCTTGATGCCGAGTAAGCCCAGCTAGAACGCTCCTGGATAACACCACGGCACACCACGACCGACGAGTATCCCCGCAGAGGTCCCGAAAAGGAGATCGGAAGCAATGAACGAGCAGCACACTGTCATCTATGGCATCGGTGTCTCGACCGGTACGGCCAGCGCTGAAGTAGTAAAGGTACTCCCCGCCCCGGGAGTTGATACTCAAGAACCGTCGTCGACCGATCCCGTCGCCGATGGTGAGCGCGTCCGCGAAGCGATGGCCAACGTCGCAGAGTCGCTGAAGAAGCAGGCTGAGCACTCCAGCCCGCAGGCACGTCCGATTCTGGAGGCCACTGCGCAACTGGCTTCCGATAGGGCGCTCGCCAAGGCCGTGGTGAAGAAACTCAAGGCAGGCTCCGGCGTCACCCAGGCCGTTCACGATGCCGTTGAGGACTACGCGCAGCTCCTAACCAGTCTCGGTGGCTACATGGCTGAACGTGTCACCGACCTCTACGATGTTCGCGACCGCACAATTTGCGAGCTGCGTGGCCTGCCAAAACCGGGCGTCCCGGATGTCTCCACCCCAACTATTCTGCTTGCCGACGATCTCGCGCCCGCCGAAACCGTGGGTCTTGACCCCGAGTTGGTCGTAGGCATTGCCACCGCTGGTGGCGGGCCGACCAGTCACACGGCTATCCTCGCAGCACAGCTGGGCATTCCAGCCGTCGTTAAGGCGAAGGGCGTCATGGAACTCGAGGCCGGAACCTTCGTCGCCATTGACGGCGGCGCCGGTGAGGTGATTGCGAATCCGACCGCCGATGAGGTCGCCGCGTTGGAAGAGCGCGCTCGACGCCGGGAAGCAGCCCTAGCGCAGTCTGTGGGCGCAGGCAAGACCGCTGATGGTTACCCGGTGAATCTGCTGGCCAACATTGGTACCGCGGAAGATGGTGAGTCTGCGGCAGCGCAGGATAATGAGGGCACCGGCCTGTTCCGTACTGAGTTCCTTTTCCTCGACCGCGACAAGGCTCCGAGTTTGGAAGAACAAACGGAAACCTACACTCGTGTGCTGAAGGCATTCGGTGAGCGACGCGTGGTTGTGCGCACGCTGGATGCGGGTGCGGATAAGCCGCTGAGCTTTGCCGACCTAGGCGAGGAAGAAAACCCGGCGCTGGGTCGCCGCGGACTGCGCCTGTCGCAGGCTCGGGAAGATTTGCTGGATACGCAGCTGGATGCACTCGCCGCTGCGTTTGACGCCACCGGGCGCAAGGCTGACCTACGGGTTATGGCTCCGATGATCGCAACGGTCGAAGAAACAAAGTGGTTTGCGGACAAAGCGCGTGAGCGTGGCCTGCCGAAGGTCGGCATCATGATTGAGGTCCCCGCAGCAGCGATTCGTGCGAAGCAGCTGCTGTCCATTGTGGACTTTGCCTCCATTGGTACTAACGACTTGTCGCAGTACACTATGGCGGCCGACCGTATGCAGGGGGCTCTGGCGGATCTCCTATCTCCATGGCAGCCGGCTGTGCTGCAAATGATTAAGTCCGCATGCAAGGGCGGCAATGCTACCGGCAAGCCCATTAGTGTCTGCGGTGAAGCCGGCGGTGACCCGCTGCTGGCACTGGTCCTGGTGGGCCTCGGCGTGAGCTCGCTGTCCATGGCTTCCAAGAAGGTGCCGGCCGTCCGCGCCGCTCTCCGCCTCCACGACCGCGCTACCTGCCAGCAGATGGCAGCATACGCTGTCGATGCCGAAACTGCGGCCGATGCGAAGGCCGCAGTGACCGCGCTGGTGGATCCGAAGGTGAAGGATCTGCTGTAGAGCGACGGAATTAGCACTAAGCCTGGCGTACACACGCTGTCAGCGTAAACGTGTGCGCCAGGCTCTTTCTCTTATGTTCGCTGCCCCATCACAGGCAGCAAATTTTCTGGGAAATTTCTTGATTTTCCCTCTCTCGAACGCCCCATTAGGATAAATAGAGTGCCTTCGTCGGCACCACCAACGCCGTCGAAGCCCCTTAATAATTCAAATAAAGACGGATCATACAAGCCGCAACTTAATTCACGCATCAGGCTCCACCCAGCCCGTGAAAATTCACAATTTCACATTAAGAGTGTCAGTTTTCGACATCGTGGCCTTTCATCTACATGGGCACACGAACTGCAATTGCGCTGCTGTAACGGGCGTTTGCGCCACCGCAGCACCGGCAACAATGGCATCGCCACAGCAGCTTGCAGCATCGCCCTTGACCTTACGGGCGACACTAATTTAGAAAGAACACAATTCTCATGACCAAGTCGAGCGGAGTGGAGTCCCCGAAGTCTTTCGCTTCCATTATCGTTGTTACAGCTCTCATGCTGTTTTCGATGTTCTTCGGCGCGGGCAACCTCATCTTCCCGCCGAAGCTCGGAGTGGATTCCGGTACCAATTTTGGCCCCTCAATCACCGGCTTTTTGCTCACCGGTGTGGCGTTGCCAGTTCTGGCCATCATCGCTATCGCCATTTCAGGCAACAACCTGCGTGACCTAGCGTTCCGCGCGGGCCGCATCTTTTCCTTGGGCTTCCCGGTAATCGCATACCTTTCCATCGGTGCTTTCTACGCTCTGCCGCGTACCGGTGCCGTGTCGTACGAAACCGGTGTCCAGCCGATTTTCGGCAGTGATTCACTGGCCGTCGCTGCGGCCTTCTACTTTGTTTTCTTCGGTATCGCCTTAGCACTTGCGTGGAATCCGAATGAAATTGTGTCCAAACTGGGCAAGATTCTCACCCCGGCTTTGCTGATTCTCTTGGTTGTATTGGTTGGAATGTCGGCATTCAAATTCGATGCCGCTCCGGCTGCGCCAATTGAGAAGTACTCCTCTACCCCATTTGCCTCCGGCCTGGTCGAGGGCTACCTCACCATGGACTCCATCGCCGGCCTGGCATTCGGCATTATTGTGATTTCCGCCCTGCGCGTCAGCGGTGTCCCAGAAGGCAAGCGCATGGTTCGCGGAACCATGACCGCAGGACTGTTCGCCGGCATTTTGCTCGCCATCATCTACTTGGGTCTGGGCTATGTCGGCCAGGTGCTGCCGAATGCCGCCTCCTTCGATAACGGCTCGGGCATTCTCGCAGAGGCTTCCAAGCTGGCCATGGGCCAGGTCGGACAGATTGTCTTCGGCCTCATCGTTCTGCTCGCATGTATGACCACGGCTGTCGGCCTAATTGCCGCCACCAGTGAGTTCTTCAACCTGCTGCTTCCGGGCATCAGTTACAAGGCCTGGGCCATTATCTTCACGGTCATGTCCTTCGTAATGGCAACACAGGGGCTGTCTCAGGTACTGGCGATTGCCGCGCCGATCATCACCTTTATTTACCCGCCGGCTATCACTCTGATTACACTGACTCTTCTCGACCCGGTCATTTCCTACTCCTTCAAGCTGCATTACACCTACCGCCTGGGCGTCTGGGTTGCCACCATCTGGTCGGGTATCTCAGTACTCTCCGGTTTGGGTGTCGGTGGTTCTGCTTTGGCGGACTTCCTCAGTCTCGTACCTGGTCAGACCATCGAGTTCGGATGGTTCCTGCCGACTCTGGCAGCGACGGTGATCGGATACGCAATTGACGTCGTCACGCGAAAGCAGCGCGCAAATCGCCCGGCGAGTGTGCTTGCCGACGAGACCGTTGCAGAAGAGGTAGCCGAAAAGGCGTAAAACCACACCCGGTTATTTGCGTTGCATAACGTAAATACCGCACGCTAGAGAAGTAAATTCCATCCGAACAAGGATTGACTATGAGTACCCGAATGCGTTTTACGCAAACGCTCCTTTTCCGCGTTATTGTCGCGATTATTCTGGGCATTGTCTGCAGCTTTTTCTTCCCGGACTGGCTGGCTCGAATTTTTGTCACTTTCAATGGCCTCTTTGGTAACTTCCTGGGCTTCTTTATCCCGGTGCTGATTTTTGCCCTCATCACGCCGGCGATTGCTAGCCTGGGCCGCGGCGCCGGAAAGTGGCTGGGTATTACCACTGCTATCGCCTACGGCTCGACGGTGTTTTCGGGTCTATTGGCCTACGCCGCCACCCAGGGGCTCTACCCTTGGCTGCTCGGCGCTGATCAGGCCGGCACATCGGTGGATATTGATGAGGGCGCGCTGGAGAGCTTCTTCAATGTAGAGATGCCACCACCGTTTGACGTCATGACCGCCCTGCTGCTGGCTTTCACGGTCGGTGTGGCGATGACCACCGTGAAGTCGGACTCGCTCTACCGCGGTGCGACGCAGCTGCGCGACGTGATTATGAAGATCATCTCGGCATTTATCATCCCACTGCTGCCGATTTACATCTTCGGCATGTTCCTGTCTATGGGCATGAACGGCAACCTGACCACGACGCTGTCGATGTTCTTCAAGGTGCTGCTGCTGGCAGTCATCGGCACCGTGCTCCTGTTGGCAATCCAGTTCTCCATCGCTGGCGCCATCGCTGGCCGCAGCCCGTGGACGTCCCTGAAGAACATGCTGCCGGCTTACGCCACCGCACTCGGTACCTCCTCCTCGGCCGCTACCATTCCGGTGACTTACAAGGCCGCGCTGAAGAATGGTGTCTCGGAGAAGGTCGCAGGCTTTACCGTGCCGCTGTGCGCGACCATTCACCTGGCCGGTTCGATGATGAAGATCACCCTGTTCGCGTTTGCTGTGATGTTTATGGCGGACAAGCCGCTTTCGCCGGGCATGGCCATCGGCTTCATTCTCACTTTGGGTATCACCATGATCGCGGCTCCGGGCGTTCCGGGTGGCGCAATTATGGCCGCGGTCGGAGTGCTGCAGTCCATGCTCGGCTTCGATCAGGAGCAGGTCGCTTTGATGATTGCCGCCTACATCGCCATCGACTCCTTCGGTACCGCATGTAATGTCACTGGTGACGGTGCAATTGCCATGATTGTTAACCGCTTTGCCAAGGATGATGTCATCGACCGTTCCGAAGAGCTCAGCTTCGACGCTGAAGAGGCCAATTCCGCATCTTCCACAACCGAGGCCTAACTGGCTTCGGTGCATATGTAAAAATTAAAGAAAACATCCACCGGTCAACCCCGTCGCAATCTTTCAAAAGGCCTTCTTATGGGCCGATGCGGCGGGTGTTGGCATACATGTAAGGGGCCCGCCTTGGACTTCATTTCGACTCGCGACCCAGAGCGCACGCCGCACAAGTTCTCAGACATTCTCCTGGGAGGTCTCGCTAACGACGGTGGCCTCTACCTGCCGGTCGAGTACCCACAGGTTGACGATGCCACTTTGATGCGTTGGCGCTCCGTGCTTGTCGACGACGGTTACGCAGCCTTGGCTGCAGAGGTCGTCAGCCTTTTTGTGGACGACATTCCACTGGAGGATTTGCGCGGTATCTGTGCACGGGCGTACACCTACCCGAAGTTCTCCGATCCGGATATTGTGCCGGTGACGAAGCTGGAAGATCAGCTCTACATCGGTCACTTGTCCATGGGCCCCACAGCGGCATTCAAGGATATGGCGATGCAGCTGCTCGGTGAGTTCTTCGAGTATGAGCTGGCTCGTCGTGGCGAGACCCTGAACATCCTCGGCGCCACCTCTGGTGACACGGGTTCCTCGGCCGAGTATGCAATGCGCGGCCGTGAGGGAATCAGCGTGTTCATGCTAACTCCGGCTGGTCGAATGACCGCCTTCCAGCAGGCTCAGATGTTTGGTCTGCAGGATGCCAACATTCACAACGTCGCCCTCGACGGTGTCTTCGACGATTGCCAGGACATCGTTAAGGCGGTCTCCGGTGACTTGGAGTACAAGGCCAGCCGCCACATTGGCGCAGTCAACTCCATCAACTGGGCTCGCCTGATGGCTCAGATCGTGTACTACGTCTCCTCGTGGATTCGTGTCACTGGCGGCAACGGTGCTGAGGCGAACAACGCGCAGAAGGTCAGCTTCAGTGTGCCGACCGGCAACTTCGGTGATATTTGCGCCGGTCATATTGCGCGCCAGATGGGTGTGCCAATTGACCGCCTGATTGTGGCTACCAATGAAAACGATGTCTTGGATGAGTTCTTCCGCACGGGTGCCTACCGCGTGCGCAGCGCTGCGGAGACGCAGGCTACCTCTTCCCCATCGATGGATATCTCCCGCGCGTCTAACTTCGAGCGTTTCATCTTCGATCTGCTGGGGCGCGATGCTGAGCGCACTGCAGACCTCTTTGGTGTCAAGGTCAAGGAGGGCGGCTTCTCTCTTACTGCTGATCCGATCTTCCCGGAGGCTTCTGCCCAGTACGGTTTCCTCTCCGGTCGCTCGACTCACGCTGACCGCGTCGAGACCATCAAGGACTGCTGGGAGCGCCTAGAGGTCATGGTCGATCCGCACACCGCTGACGGTATTCACGTCGCCCGCGGCCTGGTAGACCAGGTATCCACCCCAATTGTCTGCCTGGAGACCGCTCTGCCGGTAAAGTTCTCCGAGACCATCCTGGAGGCCACCGGACGCGAGCCGGACTGCCCGGAGCGTTTCGCGGACATCATGAATGCCCCGCGCCGCGTTACCGAGCTGCCGAATGATGTCGATGTGGTGAAGAAGTTCATCGACGACAACGTGGCTTAAAACCGGGCATAGCCCAACGTCCCCCCCATCCGCGCAGCGGCAATGTGGAAGAGTGCCCTCTTTTTTAAGGGCAAACGGCATTATCTTGGACTATAGGGCTGTTATTACCCCCGTGATTACCTCACAATTGTTCACATGAGTTTCACTCGAGTTAATAGCCGTCCTATGCCCCACGCGCCCGCTTCTTCCCCGCAGGAAGGTTCCCAAAAGACCACCACGGTCTCGCGGGCGTTGGCCGACACATTGGCCCAGCACTGCGACCACTGCTTCGGGCTCATCGGCAACGCGAACTCCCACTTCACGTCAGCCCTTACTGAATCGGGATTCGGCTACTCCTCCGTCCGACACGAATCGGCTGCTGTCGGGGCCGCCGATGCCTTCCACCGCGCAGGCGGTGGGCTTGCTATCGCGACCGCCACTTGCGGCGCAGGATTCACCAATGCGCTAACCACTCTGGCCGAGGCTCGAGTAGCTCGTATTCCGCTGATTTTTGTCGTCGGCACGCACCCGGAACGCCCACGTCCCTTTGACCTTAATCAGGCGGCGCTCCTCGACGCACTCGATGTCTGTCATCGCACTGTCACTACCGAGTCCGCGCTTGACGACGCAAACTTTGCGGTTCAGCACGCACTGAGCTCTCGGCAGCCTGTCGTGCTGCTGCTCCCCTATGACATCCAAGAAGCACCGATAACGGCATCTGCATCTGAAACACAGTCGGCTAACCAGGAACATCTGCACACGGGCCGACCAGAATGGCTGGAGTCAACTGTCACGTCGCTGGCCGAGGAACTGCAGACTGCCCGTCGCCCTCTCATTATTGCTGGTAGAGGTGTACTGCTCTCTGATACCGCAGAGCTAGTCCGCCGCATCGGGGACAGCGTGGGGGCACTCTTTATGCACTCAGCGATGGCTCGTCATGTGCTTTCCAGTCCGTGGCAGATCGGCACCGTGGGCGGTTTTGCGCATGCGTGGCAGGTGGAGCTAGCTCGACAGGCCGATGTGGTGCTGTTCCTGGGAGCAAGCTTTAACGCTTTCCAAAACCGTGGCGGCAACATGTTTGCACCGGACGCGAAGATTATCCAGGTTGTCGACGAACCCCATCCCGCCGCTCAGCCGTCCGTGACACCGCTATTGGCTAAGTTGGAGGAACTTCTGCCCGTACTGGCAGAGCAGCTGGAGAAGCCCCGGTTGTCGTCAAGCACATGGCGAGCGGAGTTGAAGACACTGCCGACGACAGCGGAGGTCGAGTCCCTGACGTGCGCGGATGGCCGGTTGGATCCGCGGGCGTGCCTACAGTATCTGAATCGTATCCTGCCCAATCAGCGCGCTGTGTGTACCGACGGTGGCCATTTCCTGGGGTGGGTACCGAAGTATCTCGATGTGCCTGGTCCGCAGCAGCAAGTGATTGTGGGCACGGCGATTCAGTCAATTGGTTTGGGGATGGGGTCGCTTGTCGGCCTCGCGGCAGCGCGGCCCGAGGACTATTGCGTGCTAGTCGCCGGTGACGGTGGCGGCACGATGGGTATTGCGGATTTACCTGCGGCGATCGAGCAGCTGCGACGTGGTCGTGGCGGTTGCGTGGTGTTCATTAACGATGCTGCCTACGGCGCGGAGCTGCACCAGTTTGGCGATGTCGGGTTGGACACCTCGTCCATGGAGATTGCCGACTACGACTTCGCCGCAGTCGGACGTGCCTATGGCGCTCACGGTTTCAGTGTCGGCACACCTGAGGACCTTGCCCAGCTCGACGCCTATTTCCATGAAGTTTCCAACTCCGATGAGGCCTCCGTTGCCGTAATTGATTTCAAGGTCTCACGGCTGGTGGTTGCGGACTTCGTGAAGGAAGTTCTGGCTAAGGCACAAAGGTAGTTTGCCGCAGGCATAATCGGGCTGCCTAGAACCCCGGTGCGACCCAACTTCAGGCCGGTTGGTTGATGGGGTCTACAATGTGGCGAGTGGTAAAGCAGCGTAACGGTAAAGATCAAATTTCATCAACAGATCAGCCCGCCACAGCGGTGGCAAAGGACCCGCGCGAGCACGTCACTGGCCGCGCGATTGCCGTCTGGCTGGCGGCGCTGATTACCTACATCGTTGCCATCGTCGGCCGCACCTCCATGGGTGTCGCTGGCGTCGAGGCGCTCGATCGCTTCCATATCAACGCCTCCCAACTCGCGCTGTTCACCGCCGTGCAGGTTGGCGTCTACGCCCTGGCGCAGATTCCGACGGGCATCATCATTGACCGCGTCGGCGCCAAGAAAACGATGGTCGTGGGCGCACTGATCATGGCGCTGGGCCAGGTCATCATTGCGTTCACGACATCGTATCCGCTGGCTGTCATCGCTCGTGTGTTCATCGGCGCCGGCGATGCCACCGCATTCCTCGGTGCTATGCGGCTGCTTCCCGCGTGGTTCCCACTGCGCGTCACTCCGCTGTTCACGCAGCTCACGGCTGGTCTTGGCCAGCTCGGCCAGTTCATCTCTGCGGTCCCGTTCCTCGCGATTCTGCACGCCGCGGGGTGGGTGCCCGCGTTCTTGTCGCTGAGCACCGCGGGTCTTCTCATCGCTATCGTAGGCATGATCGCGCTTGCCGACGTCCCGGAGAACTCCTCCACAGCCAAGATGTCACTTCGTAAACGCCGCGCCGCCAAGAAGGCCGCGAAAACGGCTGCCGATGGCGGAGCCTCTGCCGCAGCCGATGAGAAACTAACTATCGGCCAGACTCTGAAGATTGTGACCACTCACCCGGTGTGCTGGCAGGGTTTCTTCACTCACTGGACTGGTTTGATGCATCAGTGCATCTTCACATTGCTGTGGGGTATGCCTCTGATGATGCTGGGTATGGGTCTTAAGCCCTCCGAAGCCAGTGTGGTACTGGTCGTTAACACGTTGTCAGTTATTATCGCCGGGCCGTTAATGGGCATGGTCTCGGCACGCACCGGCCGCGACCGCATCAAGGTTGTTGTCGCAATCGCGTTTATCAACATGGCCGTCTGGATTGTCTTCCTGGCACCGAGCAACCCACCAGCGTACTGGGCAATTATTGTAGTCAACATCCTAATGGCCGGTCTTGGTGCAATGTCCAACTTCGGCTTTGACTCAGTGCGCGAAGAGGTCGATCGCAAGGTACTCGCCACCGGCACTGGGTTGGCGAATATGGGCGGTTTTGTGGCCACCATGCTCGCTGCACAAGGTGTCGGCTTCCTGCTGGATATTGCAGCTCCCGATGGAAACTACACCTGGGAGACCTTCCGCATTGGCTGGTTGGCTGTCGTCGGTGTGTGGGTGATCGGTTTCGTTGGCCTGCTGGTGGCAAAGCGTGCGGCAGCACGCTTTGTCGCCCAGCAAAGCCGTTTTGAGCTGGAACCTACGGAGTAGGAACTACAGGAAGCCGAAAGACGGAGCGGCTAGAACAGCGAAAGCTGCTCTGGTCCTTCCAGTCCCTCCGAGTCATCCGAGTCCTCCGATCGCCCAGAGGAGTCTGCGCGGCCGCTATCCGCCGTGCGTTCGCTGCCATCGGTCTGAGCACCATGGGAAACGCGCTCACCGGTGTCAGTTTCGGAGGCTGCGTTCTCCGGGACGTCGTCAAGCGAAGGCGTTGGTGCTACGGCCTCACGCTCATACATTTCCTGCAGCTTCTCGGTCTTGGTAATACGAACTAGCTCGGCGTAGATGACCAGCTTCATAGAACTATTGACCAGTGGCCCCAGCTGGGAAAACAGGACATCGACGTCGCCGTCAACCGCGAGGCAAGCGCGACGCAGGCTCTCCTCGGAAATAATCCAGCGAGAAGTTTCAGCGCAGGTTTCGCGGTCGCCGATGAAGTCCAACGCGAGGGCAACCTGGTTGCTGGCGACGCCATCCAATGTGGCAGCCAGGCGCTCGTTAGGTGCGGCACCCTTGAACAGGCGGGCAATCTGGACTGCCTCCGCCGTCGGCACCTGACCAGCGGCATACTCAGCGATGAGTTCGGCCATGCGCTGAGCACCGACGTGCTGATCAGTCAGCCAAATGTCGTGCAAGGCATACATGATAGCCATGGCCTGCCAGGAGGCGTGCCCATGGTAGAGAATGCCCAAGATGCCGGCCTGCTCCAGCAGCCAACCGACCATCGCTTCCCCATCGGTGCCGTTGCGAGCGCAGAGGTTGTCGACATTCCAAGCCATATGTCCTTCGACGCAGCAGCCATAGAACTTCTGGTCTTCCTCCAGCTGCGCGGCCAGTGACACTACTTCACGCGCGGCATACGGGTAGCCGTAGGCAAGGGTGGCATGCGACAAATCATCGACGCCCATGGTCACCCACGGAAACTCGCCGTGCCACGGACCGCGACCAACGAGGAAGCCCGCCGCGAGATACGCCCATCGGGTCGAGGCATCAGCGTTGTACCAGTACTGCAGTGCGCGTGGAGTCGGATGCCCGCTGTCAGCGTGAATCAATCCCGCGTTGACCAACATCTCCACAATCCAGGGCGCCGCGAAAGCACTCGCACCTATTGAGGCTGCGAAGTCCTGAATCCACAGTAGGCTCGATTCCTCATACATGTGCAACGGGTCCTTCAGGCGCCCGTCGCCGCTGCCCGCAGCATCCATAAACGCCGAAGCAAACGCCACCGCAGCCACCGAAGCTTCGGTCAATTCCTTTGACTCCAGCGTTGCCGGGAAAGACTCCGTCGGATGCGGCTTACGAATCGACCACATGTCGCCCTTGAGCGCCAACGCGACTGCGCCCACCAGGCGGGCAACCACTGTCGATTCGTTGCGTGCTTCCGATTCTTGCTCAAATGTCGGCATCGCCGGTTCTTCTAGCACAGTCAGCAGCAGACGCTCTTCGGCCCAGCGCACCGCGTCGGCACGTAGTTCAGACCACATATAGGAGGGCAAGTACTTCTCGTCGGTTGCCATCCAGCGCAGCTCATTGCGAATATCCACCGGAGCTGTCATCACCAGAGCCCGCACCTTCACCGGATCGCAAAGGAAGCCTGCAATGTGCTCCACCTGGCGAGCCTGCAAATTTCGCACCGTCAGATCGCTGGCGCTCAGGGCTCGCGATGTGCCCTCTCCCGGCGCGTTATCCGGCTCCAGCCCCATGCGTTCCATACGGCGACTCAGCACATCCGCTGGCATATTCGCCACCAAGTCGGCGACGCGGAAGCTGAGGCTCGGTTCCGCCGGGAACACCTCCGAAATATGTGGCGGCACATGCCACACGCCCGCCGGTTCCTCCCACACGAGCCCCTGGCGCTGGCCACGGCGTAGCACATGCTCAAGCTGCTGCTTGCCGACGCGACGACGCTTGCGGTCAACACCCTTCGGCGTATCGTGCGCCATCACGTCCGCATCCGATGCCCAATAAGCCACTTCTGTGAGGGTATCCAGCGATGCGGAATCCTCCAGAATATGAACTAAGTGGGCCACATC
The DNA here is from genome assembly GCF_014334955.1 of Corynebacterium sp. LK33. Lineage (NCBI taxonomy): Bacteria > Bacillati > Actinomycetota > Actinomycetes > Mycobacteriales > Corynebacteriaceae > Corynebacterium > Corynebacterium sp. LK33. The sequence continues at coordinate 182,348 of NZ_PDGU01000007.1, forward strand.
GAGAACATCGGGATCACAAAAAGACAGCGCTGTATGCGCTGAATCCTGTGACATCAGCAATTCCACCGCCTCTTGCCCAGCAGCTGAGGTATCAGCGGCTGGGCACGTGCGGCTCAATAAAAAACGCAGGTCAGTGCCATCGAGGTTGAGAATGAAATCCTCATACCTAGGGCGTACCGAGTAATCGACGTTGCGTTCCATAGCCCACCATTATGCCCGGTCGCCGTGCTAAGACAAAGGCTGCACCCCACTGCCACATAATGAGCCTCGCAGCGAGGTTCGGCAGACCTCTGCCCGGTCTACTCGTGGTCGGGGTTCTCCTCACCCCAAAACACACGATTGACGACACGGCTGGAGTGACGAGTTAGACGCAAATAGTGCTCAATAAAACCGTTGGAATCCGATGCCTCCCACCCCGCCGCACCGGCGACCTGAGTCAACTGACGCCCCGGCTGTGGCAGCTGATCCGTGCGCTTACCACGGGTGAGCACCAGCGCATTGCGAGCATTCGTCGCCATCAGCCAGGCATCCCGAAGTGCGTCGGTATCCTCCGCATCTAGAATTCCGCGGTCTTTCAGCACTTCCAGACACTCCAACGTCGAAGTGTTGTGCAACTCCGGCACCTCGTGGGCATGCAGCATGGTTAGCAGCTGCACAGTCCATTCAATATCGGTCAGTGCACCGGAACCGAGTTTGGTGTGGGTACGGCGATCGGCTCCGCGAGGCAGCCGCTCGGAATCAACACGCGCTTTCATACGACGGACATCGCGGACCATCTTGGCATCAGCTCCGCCCTGTGGGTACCTCAGCGGATCGATGGCCTTGAGGAAGCGGGTGCCCAGGTCTTTGTCGCCGGCAATCCAGGTAGCCCGTAGCAGTGCCTGAATCTCCCAGGTTTCACCCCAGCGCTCGTAGTAGGTCACATAGGAATCCAGGGTCCTGACAATCGGGCCCGAGCGTCCTTCTGGGCGCAGGTCCACGTCGACCTCCAATGGCGGGTCCTGGCTTGGCTTTGCCAGCCGACGACGCAACGAGTCACAAATCCTGGTTGCCCACTTGACCGCCTCGGAATCGTCGACAAGCGGCGCTCCATCGGCGTCCTTGCGGGGTTCACAGATGAACATCACGTCGGCATCGGAGCCGTACCCCAGTTCAGCACCGCCGAGTCGCCCCATACCAATCACGGAGATAACGCCCGGGACCTCCGAGTCAGGATGCTCCAGCGACCATGCACGGATTTCGGCGGCAAGGGCAGCTTCGAGCACGTTGTCCCACACCATCGACAGAGAGTGACAGACCTCTTGCACATCCATCAGTCCGAAGAGATCTGCGGAGGCAATGCGCGCGAGCTCTGCACGGCGCAACGCACGTGCCACACCAATGGCCTTAGCTGGACTGTTGTGACGAGCAGCCGCTGCGACCAGCGCACGCCCGACTGCATCGGAGTCGGTATTCAGTAGCTTCGGCCCGGACGCGCCGTCGCCGAACCGTTTAATTACGTCCGGCGCACTCATAATCAGATCAGACGCGTACGGCGAAGAACCGAGCACCCGCATCAACCGCTGGCCGACGACGCCCTCATCGCGCAGCGTACGCAGGAACCACGTTTCGTCGTGGAGCTTCTCAGAGAGCTTGCGATAATTGAGCAGACCCGCGTCGGGGTCTGGCGTCGACGATAGCCACTCCATCAGCGTCGGTAGCAGCATCGCCTGAATACGCGACTTGCGCGAGGTGCCCGCCGCCAGCGCAGAAAGATGCTCGTAGGCGCGATCCGGGTACTGATAGCCCAGCGCGGCCAGCTGGCGCTTTGCCGCATCGGCCGATAGCTGCAGGGTTCCAATGTCCTGCTCCACCACGGAGTTCAGCAGTGGACGGTAGAAAAGCTTGTTGTGCAGGGAGCGGATCTGTGAGCTGGCCAGTCGAACCTGCTTGGCCAGCGGTTTGCTGGCATCGGTGCCGCCCTCACCGACGATGCCAGAGGCGCGACCGAGCCACTGAAGAGCTTCGGTGTCGTCGTCGGCAGGCAACAAATGCGTCCGCCGCATCTTTTGCAGCTGCAGGCGGTGCTCCAGCAGACGGACGAACTCGTAGGCGTTAATCAGCGCGGCACCGTCTTCGCGACCGATATAGCCAGCCTCGACAAGTGCGTCGAGTGCCATCACAGTTGGCAGCACGCGGAGGCTATCGTCATAGCGACCATGGACCAGCTGCAGCAGCTGCACCGCGAACTCGACATCACGCAGACCACCGCGACCGAGCTTGAGCTCTCGGTAGCGAAGCTCTTCGGGGACGTTTTGGACCACACGGGCGCGCATGCGTTGAACATCATCGACGAAGGATTCCCGCTGAGAGGCGGTCCACACCATCGGAGCTAGAGCATCGATGTATTCGCGGCCCAGCTCGATATCGCCTGTCATCGGCCGCGCCTTCAGTAACGCCTGGAACTCCCAGGTTTCAGCCCACCGCTTGTAGTAGGCGACGTGGGAATCCACGGTGCGTACGAGTGCACCCGACTTACCCTCCGGTCGGAGATTCGCGTCGGCCTCAAAGAAGCAGTGGCAAGAAATCCGGATAAATTCGCTGGCCAAACGGGTGGCTCGGGCATCCGCCGGCTCTGCGACGAAAATGACATCCACATCGGAGATGTAGTTCAGCTCTTCCGCACCGCACTTGCCCATGGCGATTACGGCCAGGCGTGTTGAGACCGGCGACGAAGGAAAGACCTGTTGCACCGCGACAGAGAGTGCAGCCGTCAACGCCGCATCAGCCAGATCACTGAGTGCCTCCGAGACCTGACGGAATGGGACTTGTGGCTGTCCCGGACGGCGAGGGCCCCGTGGGTATGTGCCAGCCAAGTCGTAGCACGCAATACGCATAATCAAATCGCGGTAGGCGCACTGCATCGCAACTTCGGCCTCACGGCCGGTTAGCTTCGCACGGTACAAACCGGGGCCTTCAAGCGTGGCGGGCGCAACGACGGGCTTGCGATACTCCGGATCCTCCTGCTTTTCCAGGCTGGCCTCATCAGTGAGTTCAATGACCTCTGGCACAGCCCCGACGCTGGAGAGCATCTCGCGGAACATGTCTGCCTCAGTTGGAAACTCAGCTTGGAGCAGAACCCACTTTTCTGGGTGTGCAACCAGGTGATCGCCCAGTGCACTCGAGCCGCCGAGCAGCGCAAACATACGCGTACGTAGCGGCACCTGCTCGCGCATGGCTTCATCGAGACCGGACCAGGTGGCCCAGTTCTCCAGCTTTCCCTGCTGCTCCAGCTCGTCGAGAGCGCCTTTCAGCCGCACTAGCGCCATAAGCGCCAGCTTGGGGTCGCTGGCTCCGGCAAGACCCCACAACAGATGTAGGGACTCCTCGTTGTACCACCCCAAATCTTCCAGGTCAGCCCGCGTCCGATCGTCATTACGCAAGCCCAGCGCTGCGGGCCGCGGCACTGATTGGCGAGATGTGCGAGGTCGATTCATCACCATTGAAACTGGTCACCCAAAAAAAACAAATTAAAGACGAAAAAGGAAGGGGCGGTACGGGGAAACTAGTAATCCAGAGTTGTGCGCAGCTCCCACTGCGTCACCTGACGCTGGAACTCGCGCCACTCGCGCCACTTATTGAGCAGGAAGAACTCGTAAACATGGTCACCGAGAGCATCGGCCACCAGATCGGAGCGTTCCATCTCCTGCAGCGCCACCTCCAGGGATGTCGGCAAATCGCGGTAGCCCATCGCACGTCGTTCCCGCTTGGTCAACTCGGAGATGTTGTCCTCTGCCTGCTCCGGAAGCTGGTAACCCTCCTTAATTCCCTTCAAACCGGCGGCCAAAATCACCGAGTAAGCAAGATACGGGTTACAGGCCGAGTCCAAGGAACGAATTTCCACCCGGCGCGAATGTGCCTTACCCGGTGAGTACATGGGCACACGCACGAGAGCCGAGCGGTTGGCCATGCCCCATGTCGCGGACGTCGGAGCCTCATCGCCAAATGCCGTGCGCTTGTAGGAGTTGACCCACTGATTGGTCACAGCGGAAATTTCGCTGGCGTGGGTCAGAATGCCGGCAATGAAACCCTTTGCGGTGTCCGAGAGCTGGTTTTCATCATCCGGGTCATGGAATGCATTGGTGTCCCCTTCAAAAAGGGAAATGTGCGTGTGCATGCCGTTGCCCGGCAAGTCCTGGAAAGGTTTCGGCATGAATGTCGCCTGCACACCATTTTTCATTGCAATCTGCTTAATGATGTAGCGGAAAGACATCACGTTATCCGCCATAGTCAGCGGGTCGGCGTAGCGCAGATCGATTTCCTGCTGGCCCGGCGCGTTTTCGTGATGGGAGAACTCCACAGGGATTCCCATGTCTTCCAACACCGTGATCGCTTCTTGGCGAAAGCGCGGTGCGCGGTCGTAGACCGCCTGGTCAAAGTAACCGCCATTGTCCGTTGGCACCGGCGGCTTTCCATCAGTAGCCAGGCTCTCTACTAGGAAAAACTCAATCTCCGGGTGGATGAACGCGTGGAAGCCCTCGTCGGCAAGCGCCTTAATTTGGCGGCGCAGCACCTGGCGTGGATCTGCCCACGACGGCTGACCGTCGGGCATGACGATGTCGCAGAACATGCGCGCGGACGTGATTGTGTCTTCTTTATGCAGACGCGGCATGACCTGAAACGTCGAAGGATCCGGTTGCGCGATAGTGTCAGCCTCGGAGACGCGGGAAAAGCCCTCCACCGCGGAGCCATCGAAACCAATGCCCTCTTCAAAGGAGCCCTCGAGCTCAGCCGGTGCGACGGCAACGGACTTCAGATACCCCAAAATGTCGGTAAACCACAGACGGATATAACGGATATCTTGCTCTTCGATTGCGCGGAGGACGAATTCCTGCTGACTGTTCATACTTTCCAACGTTACCCAGGTGCCCGGATTCGCGGTACACATTTTGACCATCCGGCGTGGCTAGCCAACTGCCGCACCCGTGCCATAACCGCTGCCCTCGTGGCCTCGAATTGCGGGTGACTATGGCATGCTCTATTGACATGAGCGGAAAAAAGATTCGTCTGAATAATCTGGCCGAATGGAAGGCTGAGTCTCGCCCCTGGGCAATGCTGACTTGCTACGACTACTCCACCGCGCGCGCTTTTTCCGCCGCCGGTGTCGAGCTACTGTTGGTCGGCGACTCTGCAGCAAACGTTGTCTACGGCTACGACACCACCACCGAGATCTCGCTGGAAGAAATGATCCCGCTTGCGCGCGGTGTCGTCCGGGGCGCTGGCAACGCACTTGTTGTTGCCGATCTACCCTTCGGCACTTACGAGGCCTCCGATGAGCAGGCCGTGCTGTCCGCCGCGAAGATGATGCGCGAAACCGGCGCACACATGATCAAGATCGAAGGTGGCGTGCGTATCGCTCCGCGCATCCGTGCGCTGGTCAACGCCGGCATTCCGGTCATGGCGCACATCGGTTTCACCCCGCAGTCCGTCAACGCGCTGTCCGGATTCAAGGTACAGGGGCGCGGTGCGGGGGCGGAACAGCTGCGTGCCGACGCCCATGCGGTAGCCGATGCTGGTGCCGCGGCCGTGGTCCTGGAGATGGTGCCTGCGGATCTGGCCACCGAGATTACCCGCGAGCTATCCATCCCGACCTGTGGCATTGGCGCTGGTAATCAGTGCGATGGCCAGGTTCTCGTCTGGCAGGATGCCTTTGCAGTTCCGGCCGATGGCCGCAGGCCGTCGTTTAGTTCGGTGTTCGAAGAGGTCGGTGAGATGCTGACCATGGGAGCGAAGCAGTATGTCGACCAGGTGCACTCCCGCGAGTTCCCTACTGAGGCGCAGAACTTCTCGGGTTAGCTCTTCGATTCAGGGGTAGAATTAGTGGTTATGGCATCTAAGTCTGGTTCTAAGTCCAAAACTCCAACTGCGGCGTTGGAGGTGGAATCTAAGTTCTCAGCTACCCCAGAAGTGGTAGCCCCATCGTTCGATTTCGTTCCACAGGTTGGCTCCACCACCACTGAGGTGCGAAATCTCTCCGCGATTTACCTGGACACGGCGGACCTGCGTCTGACCCGGTCCAAGCACACTCTGCGTCGCCGCACGGGCGGCCCCGATGAGGGGTGGCATCTGAAGGCGCCGGGTACCGGCGGTCGCCTCGAATACGGCGTTGGCCTGGAAGAGGGCTCTGTTAACGGTGAAGGCCGCGATGCTGACTACATCGTGCCTACTGAGTTGCTTGCCCCCGTCCGCGCAATTGTGCGCAATCACCCGCTGCAACCAATCGCGCAGGTAGACAATGAGCGCCACGTCACCACGGTGTTTGCCCTCGATGGCACACCCATGGCGGAGTTTGCGGATGATCACGTCACGGCGACTTCCTTCCTCGACGGCGGCGAAACCACTACCTGGCGTGAGTGGGAGATTGAGCTGCTCGGGGATTGGGCAAATCACCCGGACGGCAAGGCCGTAATGGCAGCGATGTCCAAGGTCGCTGAGGTGGCTGGCGCCGTGCCGTCGGAAAGCCCATCGAAGTTGGCGACGGCGTTGGGTGACTCCATCGACTCCGCTCCCCTGCCGCCGGTTCCAGCGAAGCTGCCGAAGGGCACTCCGGGGCGCACTGTGGTCGATGCGCTGGCCGCTAACGTGGCCAAGATGGTCGAGTACGACCCGAAGGTACGCCGCGATGAGTTCGACTCGGTGCATCAGATGCGCGTCGCCACTCGTGAGCTGCGCAGTCATATGCAGACCTTCCACGGCATTGTTGTGGGCGATAAGGTCGCTGAACTGGAGAGCAACCTCAAGCAGCTGGCGGGTGTTCTCGGCGTGGCTCGTGACGCTGAGGTCGTCGCTATGCGCTGGGAGGAGTTGCTGGCCAATCGTGAAAGCGCCGCTTTGGGCGAGGAGCTGCGTGCGAATCTCGTCGAGGATGTCCAGAAGGACTACGAGCGCGCCCATCATCGCGTTATTCTCGCACTCAATTCCAGCGAGTACCTGCAACTTCTCGACGATCTCGATGAATTCCTCGCCAATCCGCCAATTGCCGCAAATGCGGACGAGGCCGAGGCTGGGGAAAAGAAGTCTAAGAAGAAGGATGATTCGCTTGCCGACGGCGCGGAGAACGCAGCCGCAGAGGATTCTTCGGCAGCCGACTCCGAGGTCGCGGCTGAGCCTGATACTGCAGCAGCCGATGCAGCAGTTTCCACGACCTCAGACAAGGCCGCACCGGAGAAGGTAGCGACACCGAAGGAACTCGACACCACTGCTGTGCTGCTCGATCACCTGCGCAGCGCGTTTTCGAAGTTCCGTCGTCGCCACAACCTGGTACTCGATGGCCGCGAGGATGCTGATCTGCCAGAGGCAGATTTGGACGAGCGTTACCACGATGTCCGCAAGGCTGCGAAGAAGCTCCGCTACAGCGCGGAAGCTGCTCAGAACGCGGACCTGCCGACCGAGAAGCTCTACGCTGCCTGCAAGAACCTGCAGTCAGTTCTCGGTGACTTCCAGGACACCTGTACTGCGCGCGACTTCGTGCTGGCTCGCGCTAAGCGTGCCTCCCGTGCGGGCAGGGACACCTTCGGCTACGGCGTGCTTTACCAGATGGAGTACTACGACGGTCTGAAGGCCCTGACTGAGTACGACGATGCCGTGGCAAAGGTTTTCAAGGCCTTCCGCAAGATGGAAAAGAAGATTAAGAAGGACAAGAAGGCCTAAAGGCGTAGAGCCTTATTTTTCAGCTACGCCCCAGTCGTCATCTTCTTCATCCCAGTCGTCGGCCGCCTTGTTGCGCTCGGCGACTTTTTCCATGGCAGCGCGGGCTTCCTCTTCGGAATCGTAGGGGCCCATTCGGTCGTCCCAACCGGTTTTCTTCCCCTGAAACACCGTGCCCGTCGACGGCTGGTAGTACCACTTACTGCTGTTGTCGCTCACGATTTTTCTCCTCTTCCACATCGAGAACATGTCGAGTTATCAAGCGGTTCTGCCACCGCCAACTCCACACATAAGCAAACTTGCAGAGAGGCAACCATTTGCCTGCCATGTGCGCTGCGGCGACATAAAATCCCAGTATATAGGTTTGTCACTGTCCCCCGACCCGGGTATTATCGACGGAATTGTTCACCTTAGAACACAAGCGTTGAACGCGAACACTGCACACCAGCACTATGAGTCCGATCTCTGGAGAGGTTTCACCCATGCCCGCCGCACCCGCTGTCGTAAACGACGTCTTCGATGCCGTCGGTTCTAATGCTTCAGTTGCATACGCCCCGGGTTCCATCAACCTGTTGGGTGAGGACTGCGCGTCCTCCGGCGGCATGCTCCTAGCCACCGCCATTCCTGCCTATGCTGCGGTCGGTATCGAGGAAATCGACGAGCAGCAGCTCGTTGTCGTGTACAAGCGCGAAACTACCAAGATGGATTTCCCGGATAGCGTCCCCGCCGCTTTTTCTCAGGTGCCGACCGCTGTCGCGGCTGCCATCGTCGCATTGCAGCACTCGCTGCATCTCGTTCCGCGCAACAGCAACGGCCTGAAGGTCACCATTGCCTCCACTATCGCGCCAGGTCGCGGTTTTGGAGAAATTCCGGCAATTCAGTGTGCCCTCGCACTGGCTCTCAATGCGCGTTTTGGCGACCGCGATGATGTGCCCACCCGCACGCGTATTGCCACCGCTATCCACGAGACCATGGTGCAGATTAAGGGACAGTCGTGGCCGCTGTACCCCTACACCACGGCGCTGCGCAGCCGCCCGGACAGCCTGCTGTGCATCAACCACTCCGATGAGGCAGTCACGCAGACGGCGTTCCCGCAGTCGTTGGCGCTGACTGTCGCTTACTCCCCCGATGTCACCGGCGGTTCGCCCGACGAGGAGCGCTACGAATTCTTCCAGCAGGCCTGCGCCGCTTTTGGCGTGCCGACTCTCGCTAGCCTCCCCGACTCACAGGAGCGGGTCGCGGACTGGGTGCGTGCTCGTCACGAGGTGCACCCGGACGACGAAGACATCCCCACCATCGGCCGTGCCATTCAGTGGCTTGACGAAGCCGACGCATCCTCTGACCGCGCCCGCGCAGTCATCGGCCACATCCGTCACAGCGATATTCAAGCAGCCATCGCAGGGGTTTCGCGCGATGTCAGTGAGCGTGGCTCCGCGCCGTCGGCAAGCTCTGTGCTGGGACAGATTGCCGAGCTGACCGACACCATCGACTGCGAGAAGATTGCCCGTTGTGCGCCGTGCCCGGGTGCGTCGCTGGTGATGTGGTCCCACGTCGACGATGCCGATCGGATTGCCTCCGCGCTTAACGACGGCGGTTCCGAGACCATCCGTGTGGAGAACACTGCGGCCGGCGCGGTGGTCGAGTAAAAAGCTTGTGTGAACGAGTCGGCCTATGAGCCGGATTCTGTCCCTCGGCGCTCCTTTCGGAAAGCGCCGGGTGGCGATCATCCATCTCGGTCTGCCATTGCTGACAGCCTGAAGCAGCACACCCGCGAGTATCGGACGGGCAGCCCTCAAACACTCGCGCACGCGCACGACGAAGCATGCGCGATTTTGCCTTGCTCCTGGTGGGGTTTACCTAGCCGGTGCAATCACTTGCCCCGCTGGTGCGCTCTTACCGCACCTTTTCACCCTCACCGGATCTCCACAGCTTTACGTCAAAGACATCGGCTGTGCGCCCGGCGGTCTATTTTCTGTGGCACTATTCCCGCAGGTCACCCTGGGTTGCTGTTAGCAACCACCATGCCCAGTGGAGTCCGGACTTTCCTCGACAGCGGCCTGGACACACTCTGTAAAAGAGGCGTCCGGTTCCGTTAACTGCCGCGATCACCCGGCCGGCTCGCTCGAATGGTTAGTGTACCCGCCACAACCGCAATTCAAATAACCCGCCGTGCTCGGCTGCTAACCACGCAGGTAGCTGGTGTCGTTAATCAGCCGCACTGATGTCGGCCCATCTGCGTAGAACTCCGCGATGGAGAGGCTGGCCAGGTCCAAGTGCAGGCGAGTGAAGATTTCAAAGCCGCAGCCGAGCCCCTGGCGCAGCAGCGACTTGATTGGCGTGACATGGCTGACTACCAGCACATCCGAGGCACCGAATTGTTGAGCGATGCGCTCACGCGTGGCGCTCACTCGGCTATCGACCGTGCGGAAATCCTCCCCCTCCGGTGGCGCCACGGTCGGATCCGCAAGCCAGGAACTGTGCAGCTCAGGGGTGGCGTTGTGAGCCTCGGAGAAAGTCATGCCCTCCCACTGCCCAAAGTCGGTCTCGCGCAGATCCTCTTCAACGTGGATGTCCAGGCCGAGCGCTTTGGCTGCCGCCTCTGCGGTCTGCTGTGCACGACGCTGTGGAGAGGCCACAATCGCCGAGAAACTCATGTTGCCGCTATCGACCAACGCCGCCAGGTGACGTGCTGCCGCTTCCGCTTGCTGTCTGCCCACCTCTGTCAGGTCGGGGTTCGAACGGCTTCCCGAGTACTCCCGGCGAATCGACATTGGCGACTGCCCATGGCGCAGCAGCACCAACCGCGTGGGATCTGTAGTCGCACCCGTCCAGCCCGGCGCGCTATCGCGCTTGTCTGCAGCCTGGCTCATTTACGCGCCTTTCACCGCTCCCAGCGTTTCCGCACGCACAATCATCGCGCCACATTCAGGACAAAACGTCACTTCTTCCGGCGCAAGCGTGGTGAATTCATGCACGGTTCCTACATCGAGCTCCATGAAGCAGGAACCGCAGGTGCGTCCGTTTAAGCGGGCAACGGGGATGCCGTTAGCAAGCGCTAGACGACGGTACAGCTTGGCTGCCGAACCATCAATGAGTTTGTCAGCCTCTTCGATTCGGGTCTCAGCGATGGAAATGCGCGCAATGAGGTCAACCTCGGCGTCGTTAAGCCTTTGCTTGGCGGCGACGATGTCATCGTGCGCCTCGTCGGCGTCGTATTCGTGCTCAGCGTCGACCTGATAGGCCTCCTGCATGCGCTCGTACTGCTGGAGTTCCTGTTCAGCGCGTTCGCGGCGGCGCTTGGTGGAGCGCAGGTCGTGCTCGAGGTCACGGCGCGTGGATGCGTCTTCTGCGGCACCGAGCGACAGACGGTCAGCCTTTTCGCGGGCCTTCAGCTTGTTGATGTCCGATTCCAGCTTGGCAATATCGCGGCCGATATCGGAGGCGCTGAGCTTGGAGCGCGCTGCCTCACTGGCCTGACGGCTGTGCTTTTTGCGCAGCTCCTGCAACTCAGCACGCTCGGGCAGAACGTTCTGGCGGGCGGTGAGCCCATCCAACTGAGTTTGGTTTTCCGCCTTTTCCAACATCGCAACTTGGATTTGTGGACTAAGCCTCATGGTCTTCACTTCCTTGCCTGTGTCGACGATTTTGCCACTGTCCAGGGATCGGTGCGCACCTCAAGGACCTCGGTCGCGACCCCGAGCCTCTCGGCCAGCATGTCTGCGGCCTGGTAGCACCAGGGGAACTCGCTGGCCCAGTGAGCCGTGTCCACCACGCAGAAGTCCGCGGTCCGCAGTGTCTCATCGACAGGATGATGCCGCAGGTCAGAGGTAACGAACGCATCGACGCCCATCTTTGCCACAGTGTCCAGGAAAGAGTCACCTGAACCAGATGCGACGGCAACCGTGCGAATCATCCGCTCCGGATCGCCTGCGCCACGCACGCCCCATGCCGTTGCAGGCAGGCGCTCAGCCACACGGGCGACGAAGTCCTTAAATGGCATCGGCGTATCCAGCGTGCCCACTCGCCCAATGCCCACAGCCTGCTGTGGATCCAAGCCGGTGGCTTGATTGTCCACGATGTCGAAGGCCGGTTCCTCATACGGATGCGCTGCAACGAGAGCCTTGACAATCGCCGCGCGCACGGACCGTGGCGCGACCATCTCCAGGCGCACTTCCTCGACATACTCAATCTGCCCCTCGGCACCGATGAAGGGATTCGCCCCGCTCAGCGGGCGGAACTGGCCGCGGCCGTTAATGCGAAACGCACAGCTGTCGTAGTCGCCGATAGTGCCCGCGCCCGCCTCAAACATGGCTTGCGCGACCTTATCGACGTGATCTGCCGGAACCTTCACCGTCCAGGTATCCAAGCCGGGAGCCGGCTGCGGAGCCAGCGGCGCACCCGGTTCAACTCCGAGCACCGTGGCCAACTGGTCGTTGACACCCGGTCGGGCGCTGTCAGCGTTGGTGTGCGCTGCAAAAAGAGCTACACCTGCCCGGATCAGCTTATGAATAATCCGACCCTTCGGTGTATCCGCCGCCACGGAATTCACACCACGCAGAAGTAGCGGATGGTGCACAACGAGCATCTGAGCACCGGAGGCAATCGCGCGATCTGCAACCTCGTCAGTGCAGTCCAGCGCCAACGCGATACGACGCACCTCATCCTGCGGGTCACCGCAAATCAGGCCGACTTTATCCCAGCTCTCCGCCAGTGCCGGCGGGTAGGCCGCATCCATCGCCGCACGCACGTCGGCGACGGTCACCACCGTGTTATTACCCTCGGCACGGGTCTGCGCAGAGTCCGTCATACATCCATCCCTTCAACATGCATTTCTCTCCAGCTTCTCTTCCAGCGTAGTGAACTCTGCCCCGCCCCATCAGTTCTGCGACAGCAAATCCGCTACTTCCGCAATAAGCCGCCGCACACTCGTCTCGTCCCGCACAGCCAGCCGCCACCACGAACCGTCCAAACCGGCGAAGGTGTCGCAACGCCGCACGGCTACTCCGCGCGCAGCGAGCCGCTGTCTCAGGCGCTCGTGCTTGACGACGTCAACCTCCGCAGCGCCCGGACCATCATGCGTGCTCAGGGCAACCCCCGGGCGTGCCAGCACAAAGGGAGCCTTGGAATCCAACACCTGCCAGCCGGCGGCTACTAACAGCTGTGTCATAGCCTCGCGCTGCTGACCAATCTCAGCGCGGATTTGTGGCAACAGCTCTGCCTCGCGACGCGCGATTGCCGCCATAGAGGTAAGTTGCAGCGTGCCCAGTGGCCAGTGCGGACGCAGTCGCCCCAACTTCGCCAGGAGCTCAGGGGTTCCCAGCGCGTAACCACAGCGCAGGCCTGCGATTGCCCAGGTCTTAGTCATGCTGCGGAAAACGATGACATTATCGGGGATACTGTTCGCTTCCCCCGGCCTGCAATCAGCTAGCGAGCACCGCCGAATAATCTCACCATCGGCGACGTCCATAAATGCCTCATCCACGACCAAGATCCCACAACGGCTGGCGAGCCCCCGCAGGTCATCCGCTGAATGAGCAACACCGGTGGGGTTAGTCGGATTGCCGATGATGACCATCCGGCCGTCAAGCTGCTGGGAATGCGGGGAGGAGGCGTTCTCGTGGACGTCGGCAAGCGTAGGCGTGAGCGTGTACGGCGACGGTAGTACCAGCGAATCCACCCCGACTCCCGCGGCGCGGAACGCGGCTTCAGGTTCGGTGAACTGCGGCTGGACGATGGTGGCGGGCAAGCCCAGGTGCGGCAAGAGCGAAAAGCCCTCGGCGACGCCGTGGAGAAGCAGTACCTCGTCGGCGCTGCGATTGTGGTTGGTGGCAATGGCAGCGCGGACGTCGGCATCGAGCTGCGCAGACGGATACGCGGCAAGTTCTCCGAGGGACGTGGCCAGCGAGTCCTGCAGCCACTGCGGTGTGGTGCCGTGAACATTGACGGCAAAGTCCAGGTCAGCGCCATGGGCGGCCTGATCGCCGTGATAGCGCAGCGGGTCGTCTAACATGCCATCCAGCCTAATGACCTTTTAGGATGAACAATATGTCCACTGGCCATCGCCCCACTGTCCTTATTGATGTCGACGGCACCATCGCCGATTCTCTCCCCGCAATCGCACATGGATTCCGCCTTGCATTGAAGGCAATTGACCACCCATTTCCGCCCGAAAGCTTTATCAACACGATCCCCGGCCCGCCAATGGTGGAGACACTCGCATCCCTCGGACTTTCCGACGAACAAGTCGACCGAGCCTTCGCTGTGTACATGGAGCATCAACACGCCGGTGCTTGGCAGCGTGCCGAGATGTTCCCCGGCTGGCCGGAGCTCCTGCGCGATTGGCGGGCAGCAGGTGTCCAACTAGCCACTGCGACGTCCAAGGGCGACTACTTCGCCCGCAAGACCCTGGACAATTTCGGGCTTCTCGACGCCTTTGACTTCATCGGCGCCGCCAGCGACGACGGCTCACGACAGACAAAGACCGAGGTCATTGAGTACACGCTCAAGGAGTTGGGCATTGAAACCGATGAAGCAGTGCGCCCGCGTGGTTCGGTCGTAATGGTCGGCGATCGTATCCATGATTTTGAGGGCGCCGCACAGTTCGGTATCCCCGCCATCGCTGTTAAATGGGGCTACGGCTCAGAATCTGAGTGGGCATCGGCAGCGGCGGTGGCGTCCTCGCCTGAGGACCTGAATCGTGTTGTGCGGGAAATGTTGTATCTTTAAGACTCGTCAACGATTAGTGACAATCCTATTTTTATTTTCCGAGAAGTTTGGTTTTGCCTATTATGCTTATGAACTCGTCGCATCGTACTGAGTCCGTGTACGTCGTGTTTGTCTGCTCCGGAAATATCTGCCGCTCCCCCATGGCTGAAATCATCGTCCGTGACGCGGTTGAAGCCAATGCGCTTGCCGACGATGTCCTGCTCGCCTCCTGCGGAATCGGCGGCTGGCATGTCGGCGAACCCGCCGACGAGCGAGCACAAGCCGAGCTGGAAAATGCTGGCTACGATCCGAACCACACCGCGGCACAGCTGGGCGATGAGCACATGGATGCAACGCTTTTCATCGCCATGGATGAATCGCACATCAATGGTCTACTCCACGCTGGCGTGCCAAAAGAGAAGATTCGCCTGATGCGTTCCTTCGACCCGGCATCCCCGAAGGGGGCCGTCGTGGCCGATCCTTACTACGGAGGTCCGGAGGGATTCGTCCGCACTCGAAACGAAATTGAGGCCGCGACGCCGGGAATCATCGCATGGTTGCGTGAGACTCTGGCGCTGGCCTCTGAGCGTTAAGGTTTCAAAACAACCTTTTCTTTTGTTTTGCTGGCATTGCCCCGGTTTCGAAACGCCCAAATCTTATTCAAGATGAAGTTAGCGGGCGTACCCAAGATGACGCCGATGAGGTTTGCCCAGTAGAGGCGGTTCCTAAAGCCGGTGGAGTCGTCGAAAATATCCACCGGCAGTGCCAGTGGCGAGGTGGGGTTAGTCAGCAGCGTGATAACAACCAGGTTCACAATCAGTGCTGAGATACCTGCAAATAAAAACGGGAAGAACTGTCTAAACCAGTTCGGGCGATTGTCAGTTCGGAAAGTCCAGGACCGGTTGAGCTGGAAGTTCCAGATGTTAGCCACGACAAACGCCAGAGTTGCATAGACGTGGGAGTAACGGATATTCCACCGCGTTCCGAACAAGTTCATAAACACGTCGTGCTCATTGGTGCCCAGACTGAGGCCCAACTTGCGGGCAATAATCACGACAATCAGGTTGACAACCACACCTGTGCCGCCGACCAGACCGAACTTGATGAACTGGCGCGAGACTGTGCTGAAGCGGCGTGAAGGCGAAGATTTCGCTGTTTGCGTGCCCACCACGACACCTCTCTTTCCATCTATCCCCGGGTAGATTCCCCGTCAAATACGCTCAAATAACTTTACCCGAAGTTCACTCAATCTCCGCACCGCCAATCACCAGCCGCTCTAGTGCCATCCACAGCACCGGGTAAGCTCAATGAATGTGTTTAAGAATGTGCGCCAGTTTCTGACCCCTGGATGGGTTCTCACTGCGATTGTCGCCATTGCGTTTTCCTATCTCGCATTTACTGTTCTGGCTCCGTGGCAGTTGGGTAAGAACACCGCGACGCAGCATCGCAATCAGCAGCTTGAGCACTCATTCGAGCTCGACCCCGTAGATGTCAATGAGCTAATGCCCAAGGGCAAAGGCTTCGTCGAGGGCAACGAATGGCGTCGCGTTACCGCCACCGGGTCCTTCCTGCCGGATACCCGCGTACTATTGCGTAACCGCCCAGTAAATGGCGCACCCGCTGTCCAGGTACTCGATGTCTTCGTCGCTAACAATGGCGAAAACTACCTGGTCAACCGTGGCTTTGTACGCCCTACAGACTCCAGCACCCCCAATGTTGAGCCAGCCCCGAAGGGCACCTTGACTATCTCGGCCTTTACCCGCCGAAACGAGATTCCCGCCGAGACCGCTCCAATCGCCGGCACCCCGCCGCAGGTCTACGGAATCAATACCAAGGAAGTGTCCGAGCTAGTCGACACCGAACTCAACCCCGATTGGCTTCAGCTCTCGGACAAATCCGATGCCGTCATCGAGGCCATTCCGCTGCCCACTCTGGAGTCCGGCCCCTACCTCTCCTACGGCATTCAATGGATTTTCTTCGGCGCTCTCGTGCCGCTTGCCGTCGTCTGGTTCATTCGCGCTGAAATCGTCGAGCGCAGACGAGACCGCGCGGAGCAGGAGGAGATGGCCAAGAACCTCCGCGACGCCGAAGCCGCGGAACCAGTAGATGACGCTGATGCCACCGAGGCCGCAACACCCGAATCGGACGACGACGCCACTCCGACGCCTCCGCCGGCTAAGTCCGACGAGGATCGCGCCGCCGAGCTGCACCGTCAGCGCATGGCGCAACGCTACGGCAACACTGGCCACCGCGCCGCAGGTTATCGCGATAACCGATACGACGAGCGTTTCTAACTCTCAGCTCGCGCTTTCACGCGTCGGATACATCCGGCAATTACTGCTGCTCCGGCGCAGCTGAGCGCAACAATGTTTTGCACTCGCTTGCTCAGCCCTGCGGCACGCCGCACATCGGCCACCGCAGGCCTCCGACCACTGCCAAGCACCGGGCGCATCTCCACTCCGCTGGGATACACCGTCGCGCCGCCCAGCTGCAGCCCCAGCGCGCCTGCAGCGCTTGCCTCCACGACGCCCGCGTTTGGACTTGGGTGGTTGCCGGCGTCTCGTCGCCACGCTACCAATGCTTGACGACGGTCCGGACCTGCAACCACAGTTGCGACAGCTGTAAGTCTCGCGGGGAAGAACCCGGCGACGTCGTCAAGCCGTGCACTGGCCCACCCGAACTGTCGATAGCGAGCGTTGCGGTACCCCACCATCGCGTCGAGGGTATTAGCCGCTCGATGAGCGACCACACCAGGAGCGCCTGCAATGGCACCCCACATGAGAGTGCCGGTGACTGCGTCGGAGGTATTTTCAGCGAGCGATTCGACGGTCGCTCGGGCGATGCCATCAGCGTCGAGAGCTTCCGGATCACGCGAACACAACCACGGCACAAGTTCGCGGGCGGCATCGATGTCGCCGGAGGTGAGTCGGTCAGTCATGCGCTCGCCAGTACGGCGGAGAGTGGTGCCGCCGAGCGAAGCCCACGTGGCGGCAGCCAGCGTGAGACTCGGTGCGACTGTGCTGACTGCGGCGGTAAGCGCTACCGGTGTGGCCACGGCGATTGCGGTGAACGCCACTCCGCGCGCTTTGGAGTCGGCGTAGATTCGGCGCTCAAGTTTGCTGACGGCCTGCCCGTAGAGGGCCACCGGATGGTGATTGGTGGGGTCTGCGAAAATGCGGTCAAGTGCATACCCCACTGCGATAGCCGCACCACGCCGCCAGAGGTGTCGACTTCTGGCATGTGTACGCAATCTAATCAAACTGTCCCTGCAGAACGGCTGCGACATCGAGCGGAGTGACATGCGCTGCCGGATGGCGGTGCTGCGATGCAGCCATCAAGGTGTAATCACAAGTGTGCCGGATACCGAGCAAGTGCCCAAACTCGTGGGCAAGAGTGCTGCGAATTGCATCGGGATAGAGAGTGGAAGTAACGAAAACCGTCATCTCCTTACTAATTTCCGATGCAGAAGCTAAGACTCGCGAGTCCGGCCTTGGCACATAGCGAACGTTCACAGTATCCGAATCAGCCTTGTCCTTGGTCACTTCCCGAAGCACTACCTTGCCACCGAGCTTTTCATTCCACTCTTGAGTAGCAGCATCTAGCTGTGCGCGGTACGGAAAATCCGGGGCAACAACGTAATCCAAAGTGCCGTCGGCAATGTAGGAAGGCATCTGATCCGAGAGATGGAGAATCGACGGATTATCCACCGGCTCTCCCGCATCTGCAGCCTTGACCATTGCTTTACAGGTGGCCGAATCGATTATCGGTTTACCATCCCCGCCGATTGCGTAGGCGGGAGCGCCCGCGAGCAGAGATCCGACAAAAACAATGGTGGCAAGCGATTTTGTAAAACGCACAGACCGGAAGTTTAGCACAAACAAAATCCGCCCGGATTCTCCATTACAAGAATCCGGGCGGATTATGTCTGTGCGGCGAGAGGGTTTCGAACCCCCGACCGCTGGTGTGTAAAACCAGAGCTCTACCGCTGAGCTATCGCCGCGCTGCTGCGAAACTTTAACACACGGCAAACATAGATTGCCAATTGCGCACTACACACAGCGTTTATGCAGATTATTTCAATAGCTCGGCTAGTAGCCGATTCAAACGGGACAGCGAAAGCCGGCTAGCTAGAGCGCTGCACCAGGCAATTGCCCTGCCAATCCCCCAGACGAAGCGCCGAGGTGTTGGAGAAACCTGCCAGCTGTGCGGACTCGTCAATCACACCAGGATCAATGGCACCCGGCTGACCAGCACCCGGCGTGAGCAACCAAACGCGGCCTTCATCCTCCAAAGGGCGGGAAGCATCCACAAGACCATCGACCAAGTCGCCGTCTTCTTCACGCCACCACAGCAATACGACGTCGACAACCTCATCCGTGTCTTCGTCGAGCAGGTCTGCATCCAGGAAATTCTCGACCGACTCACTGATTGCTGAGTCACAGTCCGTATCCCAGCCAACCTCCTGGACTAGCTGACCTTCCTTGATGCCGAGCCTGCTCGCATATTCATGAGCAGCGCCTGTGGCGTTGACCACTTCCCTTTTCCTCCTCTAGAAAAAATATTCAGCTCGATTTTTCGAACTATGTGGAGAAATTTTACCGCTCAAATACATTTTTCACAGCTGCAAAATAAGAATTTCCCCAAAAAGGTGCAGTTTTCGCAGTGTTCTTCGCAATGTTCGTCGTAAAGCCGACCGGATTGTTCGGTGAAAGCGTGTGCAAGAAACGGCTAGGGGCACAACAAACGATTCAGACGTAGAGTGGAGAAAAATAACCTTTGCCTTTCCTTCAGGGACTGAAAGGAGCTCACAATGTCCGATACCTCGTCGGGTACGCCACAAGCCCACTCTGATGAGTCAAACTTTGCCCTTATCCGTGATGGGGTCGCCTCCTATCTCACGGATGCAGATCCTGAAGAGACCAAGGAGTGGCTTGAGTCTCTCGACGGACTGTTAGAAGAGGCAGGTCCGGAGCGCGCACGTTTCCTCATGCTGCGCCTGCTGGAACGTGCCACGGCAAAGCGCGTGGCTCTACCGCCGCTGACCTCGACAGACCTCGTCAACACCATCCCAACTGAGATGGAGCCAGAATTCCCAGGCGATGAGGACATTGAGCGCCGCTACCGCAAGTGGATTCGCTGGAATGCGGCAATTATGGTCCATCGCGCACAGCGTCCGGGTATCGGCGTGGGCGGACATATCTCCACCTATGCGGGCGCCGCACCGCTTTACGAGGTCGGCTTTAACCACTTCTTCCGCGGCAAAGACCACCCAGGCGGCGGTGACCACGTCTTCTTCCAGGGCCACGCTTCGCCGGGTATGTACGCCCGCGCATTCCTAGAGGGGCGTCTGACCGAAGAGGACCTCGACGGTTTCCGTCAGGAAGTCTCCCTCGGCGAGGGCAATGGCCTTCCCTCCTACCCGCACCCGCATGGCATGCCAGAATTCTGGGAGTTCCCGACGGTGTCCATGGGCCTTGGTCCGCTCAACGCCATCTACCAGGCACGCTTCAACCGCTACCTGCATGACCGCGGCATCAAGGACACCTCACAGCAGCACGTTTGGGCCTTCCTCGGTGACGGCGAAATGGACGAGCCGGAATCTCGTGGCGCCATTCAGCATGCGGCGCTGAACAACCTGGATAACCTGACATTCGTCATTAACTGTAACCTGCAACGCCTCGACGGTCCGGTGCGCGGCAACACCAGCATCATCCAGGAGCTGGAGTCGTTCTTCCGCGGCGCTGGTTGGAATGTCATCAAGGTCGTTTGGGGCCGCGAGTGGGACGAGCTCTTCGCTAAGGACAAGGACGGCGCACTAGTCGACCTGATGAATAAGTTCTGCGATGGCGATTACCAGACGCTGAAGGCTAACGACGGCGCTTGGGTGCGCGAGCACTTCTTCGGCCGTGACCCGCGCACTGCCAAGCTGGTCGAGGACATGACCGACGAGGAGATTTGGAACCTCCGTCGCGGTGGCCACGACTACCGCAAGATTTACGCTGCCTACAAGAAGGCCTTGGAGACCAAGGACCAGCCGACCGTCATTCTGGCGCACACGGTTAAGGGCTATGGCCTCGGCCATAACTTCGAGGGCCGCAACGCGACCCACCAGATGAAGAAGCTGACGCTCGATGATCTGAAGCTTTTCCGCGATAACCAGCGCATTCCGATCTCCGACGAGGAGCTGGAGAAGGATCCTTACCTGCCGCCGTACTACAACCCGGGCCCGGAGTCCGAGGAAGTGCAGTACATGCTGGAGCGCCGCAAGGAACTCGGCGGTTTCGTGCCGGAGCGTCGCACTAGCTACGAACCACTGACAACGCCAAAGCCGGAAACCCTGAAAAACCTCCTCAAGGGATCAGGTAAGCAAAAGGTTGCCACCACTATGGCGACGGTGCGTGTTTTCAGGGACCTGATGCGCGATAAGGATCTCAAGGACCGCTTCGTGCCTATCATCCCTGATGAGGCCCGCACTTTCGGCATGGACTCCTGGTTCCCGACGCTGAAGATCTACAACCCGCACGGCCAGAACTACACCCCGGTCGACCATGAACTGATGCTGTCCTACAAGGAAGCGAAGGACGGCCAGATTCTGCACGAGGGCATTTCTGAGGCGGGCTCTGTGGGGTCGTTTACCGCTGTCGGCTCGGCGTACGCCACCCATGGCGTGGCCATGATTCCGCTCTACATCTTCTACTCGATGTTCGGTTTCCAGCGCACGGCTGACTCCATCTGGGCTGCCGGTGACCAAATGTCCCGCGGCTTCCTACTCGGCGCTACCGCCGGTCGCACGACGCTGACAGGTGAAGGCCTGCAGCACATGGACGGTCACTCCCAGCTGCTGGCAGCTACGAACCCGTCCGTGGTCTCCTACGACCCAGCATTCGGCTACGAGATTGCTTACATCGTCTGCGACGGTATCGACCGCATGTATGGTCCGGAGCGCGGCGAAGATGTCATTTACTACCTCACTATCTACAATGAGCCGACTTCGCAGCCGGCTGTCCCGGAAGACCTCGATGTCGAAGGGCTGCTTGGCGGTATCTACCGCTTCCGCAAGGCTGAGGGCGACAAGCATGTCAACCTGCTGGCTTCCGGCATTGGCATGCAGGAGGCGCTGCGCGCCGCGGACATCCTGGAAGACTACGGTGTGGCTTCCTCGATTTACTCGGTGACTTCGTGGAATGAGCTGGCTCGCGATGGACACGAGCGTGACACTGAGCGTCTGCACAACCCGGCTGAAGAGGTCGAGGACGCCTTCGTTACCCGCCAGCTGTCCGACACCGATGGGCCATTCATCGCAGTGACTGACTTCCAGCGTGCGGTCCCGGAGCAGATTCGCAAGTGGGTTCCAGGTGACTACACCGTCCTCGGCACCGATGGCTACGGCTTCTCGGATACCCGTCCGGCCGCTCGCCGCTACTTCAATTCCGACGGCGAGTCAGTCGCTGTTGCGGCCCTGGCCGCACTGGCACGCGCTGGCAAGCTCGACAAGAGTGTCGCCCAGGAAGCAGCCGAAGAGCTGCAGATTACCGATCCAACCGCAACCACTCAGGGCGCTGAATAATGACCTCTAGCCTTGGAGATCAGCTCAGCGCCCTACTGGGCACACAGGTCACCGGGGCCAGGGACGCTGACGATGCCAATGCAGCGAACGCGGGCTCGAAGAAGGGTTCCGCCGACGCTGACCTGCCCGCAGGTCTTCACGGAGAGGTCGCGGCAATCGTCAAAAAGATGGCTAACGACGCGGTGGAGTCCTTAGAGCTCCCCACTCCGCTGACCGACTACGGCTTTGACCGCTTGAGCGTCGTAGAGTTGGCCGTCCGCTGTGAGGAAGAGCTGGGAGTCCGCATTGAGGACGAGGACATTCCCTCGTTTAAGACCCTTGGCGATGTAGTTGACTACATCGCCGCCCGGCGCGGGTAGAGCTGCAGCACGTTAGCTGCCTCTACCCCACCGAGGTCTGCGTTGCCAGCGGTCGAGTTGCCGCTGGCACTGTCGGGTCCGGCAGGGGTGGACGTCGTAAAGCACTCTTCGGGGGCGTAGCCTGCCGTCATCATGCGCATCGGCTCTAACACGCGATCCCACGGCCCGCCGATGGCCGCGTCGAGGGTTCCTTCGATGTCGCCGCCGCGTGCCATGATGGAACGCAGCGCATCCTCGTTGACCACGATGTTTCCGGCGGCATCGGTCTGTCCGGCGAAAGTCCCCAGCTGCGGGGTATGGCAGTAGCGCATGCCATCGATGGCGTAGCCGTCATCATCCACGGCTGGGTCTTGCGCCAGCTCGAAATAGAGGCGCGGCCACCTAGCCAGGTTGTCCACCAGTGTGGCGATGGTGTCAGCACTTGCAGTGAAAGGCACCTCGGCGCACAAAGTGGCATCCTGGTCGGTCGCACGCCAAATATCCCGGCCTGGCTTAGTGCCATCGGGCATGCTGAGTCGGGCCAGCGCCCACGTGATGTGTGGTTGCAGCGGCCCTGGCATGCTGTGAATCCACAGAACGCCTGAAAGTTGGGTGCGCATAGACGAAGGTCCTCGGAAAAGTTGCGGTCAATTGGTGTAAGACGAGATTCGTCTTCCCCTACGAACTCATCCAACGACACTTGCCACACTGCAGAAAAAGCACTGCGGTAAAACAACACTTCTGAGGTTTGCGTTGCA
The DNA here is from genome assembly GCF_014334955.1 of Corynebacterium sp. LK33. Lineage (NCBI taxonomy): Bacteria > Bacillati > Actinomycetota > Actinomycetes > Mycobacteriales > Corynebacteriaceae > Corynebacterium > Corynebacterium sp. LK33. The sequence goes on from NZ_PDGU01000007.1 coordinate 205,402, forward strand.
CGTGTTTATGATTGTTATTTCCGAGACGGCTGCTGGCAACCCTCAAGTTGTCCTTAATCCCCCAGATGTGATTTATCGCTGAGACGAAAAATCGGCGCCGCAAGCGACGCCGACTTAGCTCATATCCCCTTAATCTTCAGCGTGTTCTTCCAGCTCACGCCAGAGTTCATCATTGAAATCCGTCCACAGCGGCTTAGCCCACTCGCCGAAATCTCGGTCGGTCAGCGCGATCGCCGCCCGTCCGGTTGGACGATGCAGCCACAGGAACGTGCCCACCTGCCCGAAGTGGCCTGCGACATCCTTGGGCATCGAAGCACCAAACCACAGCCCCTGCTTGGAATCGGGGTGTCCGAAAATCTCAAAACCCAGGCCCCAATCGGCCGGACGTTGCATACCATAGCCCGGCACGACACCATTCAGGCCCGGGAACTGCACGGTCAACGCTTCGGTCACGGTATCGGGATGCAGCAGAGTCGGGGTGAAGATCTCATCGACGAAGGCCATGAGATTAGCGACGCTGCTACGCGCGCCATGCCCTGCCGAGCCATCCAGTACGGAATCCGCCATCCCCAGCGGCTCAAACACGGCCTGGCGCAGGTATTCACTAAACGGCATCTCTGCCTCCGCAGCGATGGCATCGGCGATGATGTCAAAGCCCGCGGAGGAGTAAATGCGCCGCTCCCCTGGTTCTTTTTCCAGCTCGCGGCTGGCAAAGCCCACCCCGCCGGCGTGTGCCAGAAGGTGACGCACAGTCGCGCCGTGACCGGGTGGCGTGAGCTCTTGGTCGAGCTCCACCGCGCCCTCTTCGACGGCCACAAGCATGCCCACAGCGGCCAGTAACTTGGTCACGCTAGCGAGCTCAAAAACGCGACCGCTATCACCGTGGGTGTGCCAACTGCCATCATCGGCACGCACGGCAGCCGCGACCGTGTCAACTGGCCACTGATCAACTTGCGCAAGAACAGAGGGCTTCCAAGAAGTCATGGCCTCAAGACTACGCAAGCGTGGCGGACTCGGACTTTTCGGCGGACTCGGACTTCTCAGCAGGCGCGTCTGCAGACTCATCGTCCGACTCGTCGGCTGGCGACAGGTCGGCGTTGGCGCTGGCGTCCCACTCGTCCTTGTCCCAGATTCCCGCACGCTTTGCGACGACCAACGGGACCACAGCCTGACCGGTGACGTTCACCGCAGTGCGGCCCATATCCACGATCGGCTCGACAGCCAGCAGGAGGCCGACACCGGCGAGTGGCAGGCCAAGGGTCGACAGGGTCAGGGTCAGCATGACGGTAGCGCCGGTGGTGCCAGCAGTTGCAGCCGAACCGATGACGGAGACGAAAATGATGAGCAGGTAGTCCGTGAAGTCCAACGGCACACCGTAGAACTGCGAGACGAAGATAGCCGCGATAGCCGGGTAAATGGCGGCGCAACCATCCATCTTCGTGGTGGCGCCCAGCGGTACGGCGAAGGAGGCGTACTCATCCGGCACTGCCAGACGACGGGAGACAACGCGCTCAGTGACTGGCATGACGCCCATAGACGAACGGGTGAAGAAGCCGAGCGAGGTCACTGGCCAGACGCGACGGAAGAAGTCGATTGGGCTAATGCCATGAATCTTCAGCACGACTGGGTACACGACTGCAATGACCAGGAACAGGCCAACGTAAATAGCAATGGCGAACTTGCCCAGGCTGCCGAGCGCTTCCCAGCCATACTCAGCGACGGCGTGGCCGATGAGGGCTGCGGTACCAATCGGTGCCAGACGGATGACCCACCACAGGACCTTCTGCACGATGGTCAAAAGAGAGCCGGAAAACTCGATGAATGGCTCAGCCTTCGGGCCAACCTTCACTGCGGCGACACCGAAGACAATCGCGATGACCAGCAGCTGCAGGACGTTGAAGTTCAGCGATCCAGATACAGCACCGTCAGATTCGCTGATCTTCACGCCAAGGCCGAGGAAGTTCTGCGGGACAATGCTCTGCAGGAATCCCCACCAGGAGCCCACGGAACTCGGCTCTTGCGCTGCCGAGGCATCCACACCAGAGTTAACGCCCGGTTTGATGACCAAGCCCAGCACGATGGCGATGACCACCGATACAAAGGACGTAATGGCAAACCAAATCAGTGTCGAAACAGCCAGCTTGGCTGCACCTGCGACCTGACGCAGGTTGGCAATCGACACTACGACTGCGGTGACAACTAGTGGCGGGATGAGCAGCTTCAACAGCGTGACGTAGGTACTGCCGACCTCGTCGAGCGCTGTGCGCAGCGAGGAGTCATCGCCAGTACTGCGGGCCATGAAGCCCAAAATGAGACCAATAATCAGGCCATAGACAACTTGGGCACCGAAGCCGGTCGCCCATTTAAATTTATTCACTTTTCCTCCTGGAGTTTTATTTCTCTGAAAACACTTGTGCCGCGCCTTATGCCGTCTGACAAATGCGCGCGACGGGATCCGAGGCCGCTGAGCTCAGCCTCGAAGAGACAGGCGCAGCGAGGCGGAAGCCCCGAAGTGTTTAACGACAGGAGGAAGTGGAGATTCGGCCGTAATCGAGCCAACGCCGCTTTGTGAGCATTTTCATGTTGGTCATTTCTATCTAGCAAGTCCGGTTAAGAGACAAACGATAAGACTGCCACGATTGATGTTGTGACACCAATTTCCAACACGGCCCCTCACCCGAATATTCCACATCGCTAATTCGATTTCTCAGCCTGCCTGCGCAACTGCAGTACCTTCAGCGAGCAGAGGAAGCCAATAGTCAACGCGCCGACAGCGGAATACAGCGCAAACTGCGTGGCATGTGCAAACGCATTTGTCAGCGGCACCAACACACTGTCGGGAGCACCCTGCGCACGCAGACCAATCAGCATCGAGCCAGCGGAATCCTTCAGCCCCTGCCCCATCTGCTCCAGGCCCGGCGACAGCTTCGCGATCTCACGATCCAGCCCAATCGTCAGCGCCATACCACCGAGCGCAGCACCGAGCGCCGAACCAATCTGCCGAATTGTCGACTGCGTTGCCGATGCCTGCCCCGACAGACGCACCGGAATATCGCCAAGCACCAACGAGGTCAGCTGCGCCGATGCCAGACCAAGACCCAGACCGTAGACAATCAATGCAAACACAACCAGCCACAGCGGCAGGTCAACGCGCTCTTCGGCCGCCAACTGCAGCGAACCAAAGACCTCGAGACCAAGGCCCACAATCACCACACCGGCCGGGGTAATCCGAGCTGCCAGATGACGCGCCATGGCACCTGCGAAGAACGCACCGAGAGCCATTGCTGCCAGGACCAGGCCGGTTGCGATCGTCGATAAGCCAATCGCCGACACCAGGTAGAGCGGCAGCACGAAGACCAGCGCGAACTCACCCACCGCGACAAGCATCGCCGTGGTATTCCCCCAGCTGAACGTGGCGTAGGAGAACATCGACACGTCCAACAGCGCAGGATCCGCGTTCTTCCGACGACCGTTTTCCCACAGTACGAAAGCGACAAGCACCACCGCACCAACCAAGAGCGTGACGAGGGGCGCGGAGGGAAAAGCAAACCCTATCTTGGCGCCTTGAATGATGCCGAAGACCACGGCACCAAAGCCAATTCCAGACAACACCAGGCCAAGGACATCGAAGCGACCCGCGCCATTGGTATCGCCTGCGGTGTTCGGCACCCAGCGCAGCGCAAGGACGAAAAGCACGACGGCGATAGGCACGTTGACCCAGAAGATAGCTTCCCAACCAGCAAACTGCGTAAGCACGCCACCCAGGAGTGGGCCGACTGCTGCAGCACCAGACATGACCGCACCCCAGATGCCGAATGCGGTGGCACGATCTTTATCACGGAATAGTGCGTTCACGCTGGACAGTGTTGATGGCAGAATGCACGCGCCACCAATGCCTTGGATGACGCGGGCAATGACCAGTGGCGCCAAGGCTGTGGAAAGTGCGGCCACGACGGAGCCGACCGTGAAGATGACCAGACCGACGAGAAAAAGCGTTCGACGGCCGAAGCGGTCGCCAGCGCGGCCAGAGGTCAGGAGTAGTGCGGCGAAAACGACGGAGTAGATTGTGGTGATCCACTGCGCGCCCACGATGTCGAGACTCAGCTCCGAAATGATGGTCGGCAATGAAACACCGACGATGGTGCCGTCCAGGACGATCATGCCGAGGCCAACCGCGAGCACGAGCAAACCCCACCAGCGCTGTGGTGAGGCCGCGAACTCAGCGATCTGATCCTCGTTGGCGATTGCCATGACGGTGGTGCCCTTCGCTTTCGCTGTGGCACCGGGTTGTGCGTCGGCTGAGACGTCGGCGCTGCTCAAGGAAGGTTTTGTACTCATAGGACTAATGCTAGAAGTGTCCAAGCACTGATTCATCAACCGAAAGTCGTAACTTTGCGGAAAGATCAGCTTCGTTGAGAACGGGGATTACCTTCGTCGACACGGAAACACTTTGCTTCATTGAAACTGTGCAATGGCAGCCGAACCCGCTGGGTATAGGGCTTTTATCACCGCACGGTGGCAGATTGCTATGATGCTATGAGGTTTTGGGCACTGGTTCATAGTGCTTAATTGTCACTTCATAGTGCCCAATCCTTGCCCCTATAGCTCAGTCGGTTAGAGCAGAGGACTCATAATCCTTTTGTCGCAGGTTCGAGCCCTGCTGGGGGCACTAAATGCCCTGGTGGGCGAACTTCCACGGTTCGACTACCGGGGGACGTTCCCTTTTTGTTCCCTTTTTGGACGTTTCCGCAGGTCATTCAAAGATGGGACTAAAGGCGTGGAAGATGGGGCGTTAAATATCCTCGTGACCTGTGAAGATGTTAAAGATTTGAAGATGTGGGTCTACAGGGTGCGCACATCTTGGCTACTTCTTCTTTGCTAGTTTTCCGGCGTTGACCATTTCGTGAATCACGGATACAGCTGGGGTTAGCGCAACAAGTTCCCCCGGCGTCCACACGTCGGCAGTCGTTCGAATAAAACGAGCGCGTGAGTAGATTTCGACGTTGCCATACTTGCGCCCTCGTGCTTCTGGCAACAGTCCAAAGATGTGGAGACCGTTGCCGGATATTGAGCGCTCAATAAAAGCGCCGGGTACGGCGTTGATGATACGGCGCGCCCATGCCTGTAGTCTGCCATTGCGAAAACAGCCGTCTAGATCGATGCACGCAAACCCGGCACCGAGCATGAAACCATGATTGCAACCTTTGACGTCTGCGAATTGTGCCCATGTTGTGGAATCGGTAGAAGATGCAGCGCGCCCGTTTGTCTGAAATGGTCGCTTACCCCGAGCAGCCGCCCACCGTTTAGCGTCGGTCATTTGCTCCGGGTACTGGTTACGTTTCCGCAGGCGGTACGCCTTTTGCCGACATCTTGAAGAACAGTAACTACGGATACGCCCCGGGGCTTGAATAGGGAGCGGGGTGCCACACACTTCGCATTGTTTGCGCATACTTTAATTTTACCATCGTTCGTTACGTTTCGGTATGCTGACCAGCGGGTTTAACGCTCTATTTTTATGGCGTGCAGATTGGCGCGTTACAAGCCTAAAACTAGGTTGGAAGCGTTTTTACATTGTCGCAGGTGAGAACGTTTTCCTATGGGACATTCTGGGCTGTTTTTACCCCTGAACTGGGAAAATGCTGTAACCCGTACACAAAAACGAAAGCAATGCCCTCCGCCCTGGCTGGCTGCTGGAAACGGGAGCCCTCCCCCACCCCGTGCGCGCAACTGGTGCGGCGTGGTGGCGGGGTTTGCATTCGGTGAGGGCGGTTAGGCAATTCGCCCGTTGGCGTCTCGGGTGACTTTGCTGTGAGTGTCGGCGTGACCGGCTGGAAAGTCGGCGCGTTGTCCGTTCTTGTACTGCTCGATCATGATTTTCTTCCACGGCTCAGTAGAGTCACGATAGTGTTCTGCTGCATATTCGGCGCGTTCGCGTTGCTGTTGACGTCGAATAGTGGCGAGAATCTTTTCCCCCTGCTCTGCGGTGGGGTCATTCTGGGCAGGCGCGTGGGAATTGCGGTAGGTGGGGTTGATGTGATGACCAGCCGGGTTAAAGGGCGTCACGGTTTACCTCTGTTGCAAACAGTGACGGGTTCCACAGGCGCATTACTTCGTCGTGAGTAGCAATCACGCTTGGGTCTTCTGGTGTTCCGTCTGCATTGAACCGCACGTTAGCGGCATCGCGTGTTAGGCAATACTTTCCAACAAATCGCGGCGCAGGCGAAACACTTCGACAATCCTCAATGAATCGGCTTCGCTCGTCGTTTGCCAAGACGTCATTGACACGTTTGTACGAGTCTTGCACGGTTCCGATGCGACCGTCACCATCAAGGAACCAATCAATCGGCGCGGCGAACTTCATTTGCGGATTAGTTCGCATCGTTCGCACGCCCTCTAGATCGATGAACCGATAGACACCTGGAATGCTTGACGGTCCTGTTACAAGCCAATGCTTAAACAGGTCTTTGATTGCGGCAATCGTCCGTAGGTGCGGCGCGCGCCCCCGCCATTGGGCTAGATCCTCCTCGGTGGCCTCTGCCAACAGCTGGGCAGGCGACGGCTCCGTTGAGCCCCAACGCTGTTCAATCTTGGCAAGGTAAGCGTTAGCGGTATCCCACTTCTTACCGATTTGGGACAGCACTGCATTCATGACGTCTTCAGTTTTCCACTGCGTGACGGCTTGACGCTCATAGAAATCAGCGTGTGTCGTGTAAAGCTCCAAAGTCTCAGCAATCGCCCGGTGCTCTGCGGCTTGCTTCGCCACAGTCGCTAGGTCGCCGCCCGGGGTAGCTGATTCAAGCAAATCCCCCAGGGGGTCGGTCTTGTAGGTAGTAGCCAGCAGCGCATCGATGTCGGCGAACTTATCCCGGGTTTGAAGCAAGGGGGCGAGGGTCTTCTTAGACACTCCCGCCCTGCCCAGGGCATCAATGAACGTGGCCAGGTGTTCAACCGCCATTGTTCCTAGACCTTCCAATTCGATGGGTACGCGGTCTTATCATTCGCGGCATGAGCATCGGCAATAATCTTCCGAACTAGCTCCTGCCCGTCGGCGTCAAGCTCTGCATACCAAACGGCGATACCAACAGCCGCGTCCTCCACAGGTGTAGCGGCTAGAGCTTCTGCCACCCGTACAGCAACCTTGCTGATCTCGACCTGCTCATTCTGCGGCTGCTCATTGTCGTTAGCCATGTTCCTTACCCTCCAGGTAGTCGAGTACTTCCGATTTGTCCCAAATCAGCCGATGACCAACGCGCCGGGCGGCGAGCGTTTCCGCATACCGCCGGGCTTGGCGAGGACAGACCCCCAACATCTCAGCGACCTGAACCGTACTCAACGGCTCTGAAATGGGCTCTGGTGGGCACTCTTTCAAATCTGACCTATCCGACACGTCCCCATGTCCTGATAAGGCAATCAGCCCAATTTCCCTAATCGAGTTGGACTGAACCAACGACAACGGCACCCCATTACGACGCATTGCACTAGCACCGTGAAGCAACAGCCGATAGACCTCACGAGCATTATCGCCAGTGACCAAAAAACCATGCTCGATACGCATCACTAATCACCCCTCCATAACGCCAGCCACCCCGCCCGGCGCGCCCCGCCCCCTTTGTAGGTGGCGGGTGTTAATTGGGGTGCCGTTGTGGTCGTATGCGATGCCTGCCCAGATCCCGGCGCGGTGCTGGGGTTCGAGTTCTTGGGCTGCTTGGTGGCAGGCGTTTTGTACTGGGCAGTGTCGGCATAGGTTGGCAGCGTGGTGGGTGCGTACTTCGAATGCGATTTCTGTTTCTTGTGTTGCGCGGGCGTCGAATAGTGGTGCGTAGCCTCGGCACGCGGCTCCGGTGAGCCGGGTATCGATGATGTCGGCTAGTTCGGCTGGTATTTGTGGCAGCCGGTGCGCATCGGATCGCGTGCGTTGCATTGTGAGGTTTCCTTTTTGTGCTGTGGCTATGCGGCGGTGTCTTTTTTGATGGCGTTTTCCGGTGCTGGTGTCGGTGGTGTTCCGGGTAGGTGCCATGCCCAGCCGCCTGTACCTTGCTTTTTGGCTTGGACGCCTAACCGTGTTTTGGCGGCTCGCACTTGGTTCATGCTCCAACCGGCGCCCATTGCGTCGGCTTTAATTTCGGATGACCATCTAGCGCCGGTGGCTAGTTGCTCGCGTAGCCATGCATCAACACCGCGGCGGGTGGCACGGGTGTCCGGTGAATTGTCTACGTCGAGTAGGTCGCGGGCGTCGCGATTGGTCATTGCACCCCAAATGACACGCGGCGCGCGGGCTGGTGTGCCGTTGGGGATTGGGACTAGGCAGTCTTCTAGGCGCGCCGGGCGGGTGATGGTGCGGGCGGCTAGGTTCGATTTGGTGTTAGTTACGAGTACTCCCCCGTTGGTGTCGTCGGCGGCGACGGCTAGGACTGAGCGGGGGACTTGTGACCATGCCGACGAGCCGAGGACGGCGCGGCCGGTGTCAGCGGTGGCGACTTTACCGAAGTGGGTTACTCCGATGATTGCGACGTTGCTTCTTTCAGCAAGTGCGGCCAGGGGGTCGAGTAGTTGGCGGACGTCTCCGGCGTGGTTTGGGTTGAGTTGTGGAGAGAGCACGGCGGTTATTGGGTCTATGACTACGAGCCCGTAGCCTTCAAGTTGGATTAGGTGGGATAGCGCGGCCATGTCTCGGGGCAGCTCGAGCGCTCCGGGTAGGTCTGCGTTGGTGACATCGAGGAAGTCCACGCGATCTAGGTCGGCGTCGGCGGCGAGTAGGCGGGGAACTGTGACGATGCTTCGTGAGTCTTCTATCGAGATGTAGAGCACGCGCATGGGGCTGTTGAAGATGCCTAGTGTTGCTTGTGCTGCAAAGTCGGCGGCAATGGTTGATTTGCCGATTCCCTCACGGCCTGCGATGAGAGTTAAGGCGGCATCTGGAATCCAGGCGTCGAGTAGCCAGGTTGTGCGGTGCGGTTTTACTGTCGATGCCCGGCGCGCGGCTAGTTTTCGTGTGTTAGCCTTTGGGTGCGATTGTTTCGGTTCAGGTGTTTTCACTGTTTTCTCCATAAGGTTAATCCCGGTGCTGCGTTTGGCGGCTCCGGGGTTTTCTTTTGTCACTGTGACGCTTCTGTAATGATGCGTAAGGCGGTGTAGATTCCTGAAATGAACTCTGCCCGTGCGTGTGGTGTGTAGTCGTCGGTGTGACAAATTTCGATTGCCAGCCCCATATCGTTTTCTATGTCGGTTCCGGCGAGGAAGTCCCGCTCTGTGGCGTCTCCGGCGGCGGTCATGCGGTTGTGGGTTGCGCGGATTACGGCGGCGGGGTCGGCGGCGAGGGTGATTTCTTTTATCCCGTACTCGTTTGTTTCGCAGGCGGGCGAGTCGATGTAGTTGGCGAGGTATCCGCCTATTACGTGCCCGTTGGCGTCGGTGACTAGTTCGAGGTTTTGGAAAATGATGCTTCCTAGTTGCGTAGTGGCTGCAAGTAGTAGGCCGGTTGTGATGCCACGGGCGTAGGCGGTGTTGGACGTCGTTAGTGCTTTTTCGATTGCCTTGGTGTCCATCATGGTGGCGGGTCTCCTAAACTATGTCGGGTATGCTGTGGCCGTCGAGAACAGTGAACTGGGGTTGCGATTCAGTGGCCACGAGCGCGGCGCGTAGGACGGCTTGGAGAACGTCGGCGGTTTCTGATCCCGTACTCTGTGCAAATTCACGGCAAGCCCGGTGAATATCATGGACGGTTAGGTCTGCAATCACGTCCGGCGCGGGAAGCGGCATCGACGGAAAGCAGTGCAGAAATGCAACTCGGGCTAGTCCGTCGTAAACGGCTTGGTACACGTTTGTAGGTGTCGGCTCGGTCATGGGAAGAAAATCATCTCCATCAACGTGGAAATGTCTAGCTGACGATCTTTGCCCGTGATGTCCTTAATCGCTTGGATCAACATCGCTACGTGCTCCATCGTTATCGGTGTGCCAGCTTCGACCTCATCAAGAACGGGAATATCGGGGCAAATGACACTCATGACGAAGCTCTGCATCTCTATTAGCGCGGTGCGGCTAACTCGGTTTTCACCCAATCGGGACATGGCTTCACCTTTCGTTTGCGGCGGGTCGGGTGATGTCGGCGAGAATATGCTTAAGGCGGACGGCGTGAATGTTGACGGTTAGCCATTCCATCGCCACGCGGCGCATCTCCGGGGCGTTCTTGTTGTTGGTAGCGCACGCTAGTTCTGTGGCGAGTTGGCGGGCGTGTTCGTCGATGGCGCTGGAAGTTGCCTTAATCGACTCAATAAGATTGCCGTAATCACGGCGGTAGGCGTTAGACATGGTTGTGTTCACCCCACTGGTCGGCCAATGCTTCGCAGTCAAGATTTTCCAACAGGTCGATAGCGAATAGTTCGAGCTGTTCCAGTTCCTCCCACGCTTTCGAGGTTGGCATGTATTCACAGGTAGATCGGTAAATACGTTGTGCTGGTAGAGTGTTCATTGCATTCCTTTCCGGGTTTGCATCGACGGCACCCGCCCCCATTTCTGTATTGTTCCCAGTCCAAAGGTGAAACAGATTTGGGATTGGCGGGGCTTTTTATTTTTTCGGGGGTTTGGCGGATTCTAGGGGTCGTTGGCGACGGCCATTAGGCGCGCTGCAAGCGAGAGCAGATCTATCACTGTCTCTAGTTCCTTTGCGTTGACGCGGTGGCCGTTGAGCCGTGCCGTTCCGTCGGCTGTGACGTCGACCTGTATGCCGCCGGCGAGCCGCGCGGTCATTGCCGGCCGGCTCACAGTTCGCCCTCATTTGTTGCGGTTCCGGTCTCTGCGAGGTTGTTCAGAGCGGCGCGGGGAACGCGGATAGCGCGCCCGAGACGAATGACAGAAACGGGGAACTTGTCTTCTGCGATGAGGTAGTAGGCGGTTCGGGTGCTGATTCCGAGCGCGGCAGCCGCTTGGGGAACCGTGAGCGTCGCGGCTGGGGGCTCCGACTTCGGCATAAAAGACTCCTTTTCGGTTTACGTACGCAATTCGTTAGCTTTCCTGCGTACATGAACGACAGTACCCTAATGTGAACGCCAACGCAATAATTGCACGCATTGCGTAAATCTACGCCAGATTTATCCCCTGTATGCTTACTCCTATGGACTGGGAACGAGAACTAACTGTGCAAATAGGCCGCGCAATCGACGAGCGGCGTAACGCGCTCGGATTAAGTGCACAAGCTTTAAGCGACAAAACCGCTGAACTAGGGCACAAAATTTCTCGTTCTGCAATTGCTGATTACTCAAACGAGAAACGGCGGCCAAGAGTATCAGTTGCAGATCTTCTTGTATTAGCTCGCGCTTTGGAGACTCCGCCGGTCTATTTACTGTTTCCCAATGCCCCCGGCGGGCGGGTGACATATTTACCGGGAGAAACTGAATCGGCGGGGGCTGCTGCTGAAATGTTTAGTGGTTACTACACAGGTTTTGGCGACTCTGATTGGGAGTATTTCACCGGCGCACTTCGCGACTATCTTGATTCGTTTGCCACGTATTCGCTCTATAAGGAGCAATTGAAGCTAGATAACGAAGCGGGCATTGATCCAGCTACTCCATCGGAAACGACTACTAACCTCTATGCTCTCGCGATTCGTTCAATCAACTTGACGGGAAAAGCACTATCGCAGGCAGCACGGCTAACAAAAACCGATGCGCCCCTCAACCTACGACCGAGTCGACGGGTGCCAAATGATGCGCCTATGCCGAAATGGAAGAACGATGGCGCGGATTAGATTGGCTCCCGGTGAATGGGGCGGCGTGCAGCTTAACCAAATGCCTAATGGCCGTTGGCGCGCCCGCGTGCTCTATCGCGCGGCCAGCGGCGAGACTAAGCGCGTGCAGCGCGTGGCAGCGACAAAGACAGCGGCGAAACGTGACGCCTTGCAAGCCGTCGAACAGGTTGCCCGCGTCGGCGTCGGTTCCCAATCCGATTGCACGGTGAAAGAACTCGTAGAGACTTATCTTGAGTGGGGACGCGCCCATAAGTGGCGGCCACAAACAGCCGACCAATACGACTATCACGCGGAAAAAGACGTGTACCCGGCTATGGGGTCATTATTGGCGCGTGAGGGAACGACACCGATTTTCGAGCACCACCTACAGGCCATTAAGCAACCCTCTAGGCGGCGCGCGGCGCGTGTCCTGCTGCGTGGCGCGTATACGCACGGCCTGCGCATCGGAATTGTGACGTCCAACCCGGTTGAGGGAACAACACCCGTACCCCGGCCACGTCCGACAGCGGCGGCTATCACCCCGGCGGATATGGAAACGGTGCGCGGCGCTATCCGCGCTTGGCAGAGTGCCACCCCCTTGGCCGGTGGCCGCGCGCCGTACCTGCTGCACTTTCTCGATGTGCTGATTGGCTCCGGTGCGCGCCCCAATGAGATTTTAGGGCTCCGGTGGGACGATGTCGATATTCCGACGCGGCAAATTACGCTGAAGTCAACCGTGACGCGGCATAGCGGCGAAGATGGGAAAAGTCACCTGTTTTTACAGGAAGCGACAAAGACGGCGCGGGGTTTCCGCGCGGTAACCCTGCCGGATTGGTCAATGACAGCGCTTGAGCTCCAACGGCTAAGCCCGTGGGGCGAAGACAGCGGGAAACTTACGACGCCACCCGGTCTAGTCTTTCCGAGCAGTCACGGCGGCCTGATGGATCTAGCCAACGTCCGCCGGTCGCTGCGAGACGCCTTGAAGCACACGGGGATTGCCTTTCACCCTTACTTGCTCCGTTCGACCGCTCTCACGGCGGTTGCCGACGTTTACGGCATGGTTGCAGCCCGTGACGTCGCCGGGCACACCACGACGGCTATCACTGAATCGCACTACGTCCAGCGGGCTGCGGTAGCGCCCGATGTTTCCGGCGCGCTCGGTGATTATCGCCCGAAAAGCTAAACCCCGCGCCCTGTCCGGCGCGTCCCCGTGACCTGCGAAGATGAGGAATGTCCCTATATACCCTCATCTTCAACTTCTTCTGTATCTTCACAGGTCAGAGACTTATCTTTAAAACTCATCTTTAACCAAAGGTGAGAATGTTAGGCAAGCAAAAGCGTTAGCTTTTGCGCGGCAGAACAAACGAGCGCTAGCGAGTGCGTTAGCTCTCTCTTCTCTCCGTGAGTCAGCGGCGTTGACTCTTTAACACGTTCCCTTTTTGTTCCCTTTTTGCCATGTCACACCATGACACTGAGACTGAAAGATAGTGAACGTGGCTGTAGTAGTTTCCACCACATGCGGGGAAATCGTCTGGCTGTCACAATGACTTAACGCCCTTTTGTCGCAGGTTCGAGCCCTGCTGGGGGCACTAAAAACTCCGGGCTCACCTCACGCCCATTTACCCGACATCCGGTTGTAACAGCTGGCGCACAGGGAGATGTACTTCGGCGCTTCGAGTGCCTCAATTTCCACGGTTTCGCCGTCGAGGATAATGCTGCCGTCCGGATTCAACCGTGCAGTAAAGATGGCCTTCTGCCCACAGGTGCAAATTGTCTTAATTTCCTCAATGGTGTGGGCAACTTCGAGCAAGCGCTGGGAGCCTGGGAAGGCATGCGTGCGAAAGTCGGTACGCAGACCGTAGCAGAGCACCGGAGTACCGCGAAGGGTAATTCCCAGCAACTGATCGACCTGGTCAGGGGTAAGAAACTGTGCCTCATCGATGATTAGACAATCGTAGCCGTCGGCAAGCGAGGAGAGGTCATCGCCATCGTGGATGAGGTGCGCGCGTTCCGCGATTCCGATGCGGGAGTGCACGTCGCCGTCAGCCAAAGTATCCACGGCCGGCTTGGCGATCAACGGCCGCATATCGCGCTCGCGGTAGTTGTGGGCGACGCGGAGGACCTCGATGGATTTTCCGCTGTTCATGGTTCCGTAGCGGAAGTACAGTTTTGCCATAGCCATCGATTGTAGGGCATCGATTCGCGGGCTCTGACGGCTGTAAACTCGGGCCGCCAACACGGATTTGAATTCCCGACTATCCTTTATTTTTATGCAGCCGATTCCTGACCTGAATGAGAATCCAACAGTTGTTGTATGTGGATCTATCCACCTAGATACCTTGGTACAGGTCGATAGTGTCCCCGCAGAAGGTGGCACGCTCATCGTTGATGACGGCACGAATATGCTGGGCGGCAAGGGCGCTAACCAGGCCGTTGCTATCGCTTATGACGGCGTCCGTGCGATCATGGCCGGTACGGTTGGTGAGGACCGCGCAGCGGATTTCGTGGTCGAGGAACTCAACGCACACGGCGTAGATGTCCACTCCATTCAGACGTCCTGGGATTTGCCGACCGGCAGCGCTTTCGTCGCAACGAACCGCAAGGGTCGCCCGGTGATTTTTGTCCAGCGCGGTGCCGATGCGCTAACCGACCCCACCGATTTCGTCGACGAGTTCGCATCAGCGGATGTCGTGCTCGCGCAGGGCGAGCTACTTCCGGAAGCAACTGAGGCCATCGCGTCCGTCGCATCCATGTACAGCGCGCGACTGGTGCTGAACCTCAATCCGGTCGTAACCGTTACACCTGCCCTGATTGACCATGCAGATCCGCTGATCGTCAACATGAAGGGCGCCTGGGAAACAATCCGTCGCCTGGACATCGCCGAAGGAATCCGCGCTACCGACTACCGCGCACAGCTCGAGGCGCTTCTGCAGTACTGCCCCAGTGTCGTCATGCTCCGGGGCGACCACGGCTGTCTCTTCGCACAGCACTCCGACGGTCTCGACGACGAGCCGACAATCTACGAGCACCCCGCGCTCAAGCTGCCAGAGGAGAAGATTGTCGACGGCACTGGCTCCGGTGATGCGTTCGTCGGCACGCTCACCGCGGAACTAGCTAAGGGCACCTCGCTTTACGACGCCGTCCCCCTGGCCACCGCAGCAGGCGCAGCAGCTGTACAGGCGGTCGGCGCATGCTCCGCTTTTGCACGTCGCGAAAAACTGCTGGAGATGGTCGAGGCGGAGGATTTTCCCTCTGTGAAAGAGTACGCGGGCTAAGAATTGTCAACAGCCTGGTGTGCGAGCTGGCACCGATTAAGTCAGTGCCAGCCGGGCCAGTGGGGCCAGCGGGAGAACCTACCCAGCATTGTCTGGCAGAACGGGCTCAAGCGCCAGCATCACCAAGTACCAACTCAACGCGTACCCGATGAGGAAGACATAGGTAGCAATCGCGTAGATTTTCGCCGGGAAAAAGAATATGGCCGCGGGCACGATGAGAAGCGCCAAAACTGCGAGCGCAGTCCGCGGCAGGTTTTTGACGGTCATGCTGGTGGCCGTTGCCAGGGTTCGGCGTAGCGACGACTGACCGTCGGAAAGCGAGCACAGCGAGTAGACCCACGCGGTAATTCCCAGCAGGATTAGCGCCCCGGAGGTAACTCCTGCGGCGAAGATCAGGCCGACAGTGCCGAGGTCCGCGCGGGAGATAACGTAAAACTCATAGCCAATGCCACTGGCGAGAACCAAGGTGAATAGCCACCACACGGTTGGTGTGCGCCAATTGTCCAACAGTGCGCGCAAGAAGCGCCGTACGGGCCTTGAGCCTTCGTCACGGACCATGTCGCGAGCGACCACTACCCCAGCGCGAGTTGCGGCGCCTGCAGTGACTATCGGGATGGATGCGACGATCATCAGCAGGTTGATGATTACAAGGTCTGCTAACAGCGACCAGGCTGCGTAGAACTTTGTATCGGTGCTGAAAAATCTATCCACGGGTTCATATCCTAATAAAGGCTGATTAACAGACGAAAGCCTCAACCTACGCGGTTGAGGCTTTCGCTTTCGTAAAACGCGGTGCTTGGCGTCCTATGCGCTAACGCTTAGGCAGCTATCCCTTAACGGCACCCGCAGCAACACCCTCGATAATGTGCTTCTGGGTGGCGACGTAGAAAATCACAATCGGAATGATTGCGAGCACCAGCATTGCCATCATCGCGCCAAGGTCACGGTTACCGTTGGAGCCAACGAAGCTCTGCACGACAACCGGGATGGTCTTGTACTTAGTAGACAGGCCAATGACCAGGTACGGCAGCAGGTAGTCGTTCCATACCCACATAGCGTTCAGAATGGCGACAGTCACTGCAGTCGGCTTGAGCATGGGCAAAACGATGCGGAAGTAGTTCTGCATCGGAGATGCGCCATCAATCATCGCGGCTTCCTCGATGTCAATCGGGATGGACTTGATGAAGCCGGCAAACATGAAGACCGACAAGCCGGAGCCAAAGCCCAAGTAGAGAACCACGATGCCGATTGGGTTGTTCAAATGCAGCATGTCGGCGATCTTGACGGTCGGGAACATCACCATCTGGAACGGGATGACCATCGAGAACACAAACAGGTAATACAGCAGCGAGGTCCACCACGTCTTCACTCGCGTGATGTAGTAAGCCGTCATCGCAGAGAAGAACACAATCGCAATAACCGAGAGGATCGTGATGACAAAGGACCACACGATCGCCCAGCCGAAGCCCTCCTTCATCAGGCCGACGGCGTAGTTTTCGAACCCGACCCACATGTCACCTAGTGGCAGCTGGAAGGGGTTATCTGAAATTGCGAACTTGGACTTGAACGAGTTGAAGATAATGAACGCGATTGGCCCCAAGAACACGACGGTCAAAAACACCAGAATCGCGTAGATGATGACCTTAGATACGCCTCCCACCTTGGCCTCGTCCTGCTTAGCGGGCTTGGCCTTGGGGAGCTTGGTGGCCGTTTCAGTGGTCATTGCAGCGTCGACAGACATTTATGCCTCCACTTCCTTGCTGCGAGTAGCACGCAGCTGCAGCATCGCGATCGCTACGACCACGACGACGAAAATTACTGCCTTGGCTTGACCAACGCCCTCCACACCAATTCGGTTGAACATGGTGTTGACGATGTTCAGAGCAACCATTTCTGTCTCTGAACCCGGCGCACCATTGGTCAGGGCCAAGTTTTGGTCGAAGAGTTTGAAAGTGTTCGACAGGGTCAAGAAGAGGCAAATGGTAATCGATGGCATGACCATCGGGATAGTAACGTGCCGCAGGATCTCCCAGCGTCCAGCGCCATCAATCTCCGCAGCTTCGATGAGCTCCGGCGGGACATTCTGCAGACCGGCAATATAGATAATCATCATGTAGCCGACCAGCTGCCAGTTGATGAGGATGATCAGACCTGCGTAACCGAACTTCCAGTCGGACACAATCGTCGTACCGTACGATGCCAGCACGGCGTTAATCATCGACTGCCAGGTGTAACCGAGCACGATGCCACCGATAAGGTTCGGCATGAAGAAGACTGTGCGGAAGAAGTTCGTGCCCTTCAGCTTGCGCGTCAGAATCCATGCGATCCAGAACGCGAACAAGTTCACAGTAATGATGGAAACAACAACCACCATGAGAGTGAATCCGAAGGAAGCGACGAAGCCCTCGCGCTCACTAAATGCCTTCTGGTAGTTCTCGATACCAACCCACTGCGCATTAGTGATGGTTGTGAAGTCAGTAAATGATAGGAAGAAACCGATAACGAACGGCACCAGGAACGCGATTGCGAAGGCAATCAGCGTGGGTAGCACGAAAATTGGGAAATACTTTTTCAATGTTGCTTGCATCTACAACACCGCTCCTAAAGCTAAAGGCGGAGCCCGGTGCCTCGAGACCGGTTTAACAGGTCACCGAGCCCCGAGCTCCGCCTTGCCATTGGATGAACTCATTCCGTCGGTTGTTCATGCGCGAGAAGCTTTCGCTTCACACTCACCGATGGAATGGATCACCATTGATTTGCTGGTATTTAATTGTTCGGAGATTCCGCATTCCAGCTGTCGGCGAAAGTCTCGACAACCTTGTCCCACGGCATCTTTCCGGAAGCGTACTGCGCCAGCGCTGCGCCAAAATCATCCTTGAACTGCTGAGACGGGAAGTACTGGAAGTCCCACGGGATGGTGGTCAGGTCCTCGTTCTCAATTGCTGCGGCCACTTCCTTGGCCAGCGGGTCATTCGGAGTGTCGGCTTCAGTGAAGTTCTGGAACGGAGCGATGAATCCAAGATCCTCGACGACGTACTTCTTGCCCTCATCGGTGTTGAACAGCCAATTGACGAAGTCCTTCGTTGCCTTTTGGGAAGCCTCCGAAGCCTTAGAGTTGACCGTCAGGTAGTTCTCAGTACCAACCGAGATGCCGGTCTTATCCTCGTCCTTCAGGCCCATGTACATAGGCATGAACTTAATCTTGTCCTGCTTGACCACGTTGCCGGAGACATCGTTGATCTGGGACCATGCCCAGTTGCCATTCTGAACCATAGCGGCCTTGCCCTGAGCGAATTCAGCCATCGAGTCGGACACAGCCTTCGACGGGGCCAGAGTCTTTTCGACAGTGGAGTTATTCAGGTACAGATCAAAGAGGTTCTTGAACTCCTTGTTGTACTTGAACTTCACATCAGCGGTTTCCTTGGTGCCAAGGTCCTCGAATTCATAATGAACCGGTCCGTTGGCCAAGTGTGTCTGCCAGCGCCAATCCTCACCGGATGCGAGCGAGGTGGAAGCGAAGGTGCCGGAAATCCCCAGCTTGTCCTTCTTGGCCTGCATGTCCTCAGCGACTTCCTTCAGCTTTCCGAAGGCCTTAATCTCGTCGATGCTCTTGGCCTTGGCATCGGGCAGCGCGAAGTACTTGTCCATGATCTCTTCGTTATAGATCAGGCCAAACCCCTCGACTGCAAACGGGACGCCGTATACCTTGCCGTCCTCGCCCTTCAGCGGCTCGATGCCCTCGTTGAGGTTTTGTGCGATCTCAGTGTCAGACATGTCAGCCATGTATTCCTGCCAAGTACGCAGGCCCGCCGGACCATTGACCTGGAACAGTGTTGGCGCGTCCTTTTTACCAATCTCGGCCTTCAGAGTTTGCTCATAGGAATTCGAAGCAGCGGTAACGACCTTGACCTGGACACCAGTCTTGTCAGTGTATGCCTTCGCAATCTTCTGATATGCGGCATCCTGCTCCGGCTTGAAGTTAAGGAAGTAGACACCACCATCTGCAACCGCATCATCACTCGAGCACGCAACCAAACCAGCGGTTGCCATCAGGCCTGCTGCACACAGAGCTGAAAGGCGCTTGAAGTTCTTCACTATATTTTCTCCCTTGAGAAGAAAGGCCACTTCAATGGCATCCTCCGAGTAATTCGGACGAATATTTGCCAGCAGCCGTGGCCTAATTGGATTATCCCGCCCTGCGGCTAGAAGTAGCCTTTCATGCGAACTTCGACGCCACCCACGCGGGTATTCGGTCTCACCAAAATCTTACTTGACCAAAACCAATTTAGGTTGACCTTCAGCCAGCTGTGAACAAATGCAAAGGAGAAAAATAGCAAAAGCTCTCGAAAGCACACCTAGAATTCGAGCTGTTTTCGCTGAACAGAGCCGCCTACCGGCACCAAAGTAGGCACCTGGCCGCGACAATCACACGCAGACCCGACAACCACCCGACCACCAAAAGCACCCCTGTTTGGCCTGAATGTATATTTTTATAATATTCTGGCGGGTCGTTTACTTGTCACTTTTGAAATAATCGTACGCTCGACAGTCTGCTTCTAGAGAGCTACTCGACCTCATCGCTCGCCGGAAGATATACGGACTCGTCGCGATGCCCGGGCAACACTCGGTCCACGTAGCTCTGCACCGCTTCTTGAAGCGGCACATCCGCACGGCGTTTTTCTGCCATGTACCAGCGATGCTCCAAGACCTCGTGGAAAACCTGCGCATCCTGCAGCCTTCCACGCAGCCCCTCGGGCACAGCCAGGATTGTGGCCTCGAAAACTTCACGCAGCCATCGGTGCGCAACCTGCTCTAGCGGAACCCCTTCAAGACCTTCCGCCAACCGAAAGGTCTGCATACTATTGAGCATCCGCCTCGCTTGCCGTTCTTGAACATCCAACCCCGTCAGTCGCATTAACTGCCGATTGTGATGCCCTGCGTCAACCACTCGTGGTCGGAACACAACGCGGCCACCATCACTGGTGACTTTCAGCTCGCCAACATCGAAACCGAGGTCGTTGAGCCTGCGAATCCGCTCATCGACAAGCCAAGGCTCCTCAACACCAATAGATTCTTCCCCCGTCAGCTCTTGCCACAGGTCCTCATAACGCTCAATAATGCGCCTACCCACCGCAATTACGTCCAACTCAGGATCGAGGAATCCGCCGGCCTGCAGATCCATGAGCTCTCCGATGATGTTGGTATGGGCAACGTCAACGTCGTAAAGCCTGCGGGAATCTGAGAGTGTGCCTTGCAAATCTCCCGTTTCCGCGTCGACAAGGTAGGCGGAGAAAGCGTCTGCGTCACGACGAAACAACGTGTTCGACAGTGACACGTCGCCCCAGTAAAAACCAAGGAGATGTAACCGAACTAGCAGGACTACCAGCGAGTCAATCAGGCGGACCACAGTTTCGCGGGTGACCTGTTGAGAAAAAACTGCACGATACGGCAGCGAATACTCGAGATGTTCTGTGACGAGTGCGGCAGTTAACGGTTCGCCATCTGGATCCTTCCGGCCGGTGATTACCGCGAGCGGGCGAACCGATGGAGCACCGAGCCTGACCAGGTCACGCAGCATTCGATACTCATGATGAGCAGTGAACTCACCAATTTCTTTCACTGCAATGACGCGGTCATCTAAGTTGACGAATCGAACAATGTGTCGCGAAATTCCCTGAGGCAAGGCGGCTAACAAATCATCTGGCCACTGTTCCAGAGGTATATGCCAAGGAAGGCGCAAAAGCTTTGAAGCCACCGTTGTCGCGGCTATTTTCATAGTTTCCGACACGGTGGCTCCTAAAACTGTCTTACTGTCCCACTGCCCTACCAGCTACTCATTTCATCTAAACGAAAGAGTTTAGGCCGGAAGGCGCATACCAGTCGACTTCGAGAACAGGTGCAGCATGCCCGGACGAATCTTGCCGTAAACTACCGAGCCCAACTTCGGCGCGGTGCGCGGGGCGGTACGAATAACCACCTGACCGTGTTCCTCTTCGTCCGGGTTAGAGGAAGATCCGGAGCTCAGTGCTCCGCCACCGACGAGGTCGCCATACATGAATGCATCGGAGCCCAACTCCTCGACCAAGTTAACCTGCACCGGAATGACGTCATCGCCCGGACCCTCGACCAGGTCGAATGCCTCCGGACGGAAGCCCACGATAATCTGGTTCTGATCCTCCGGCGTGATTGCAGCAAGTGTGGCTTCCGGCAGCTTAATCTTGGCCTCACCCAACGTGGCGTAACCATTAGAGACGTTGAACGTGCCCAAGTTCATCGCAGGCGAACCAATGAAGCCTGCGACGAATTCGTTTGCCGGGGTTTCGTAGAGTTCCCGCGGAGTACCGACCTGCTGCAGAACACCGAAGTTAATGACCGCGATGCGGTCGCCCATGGTCAGCGCCTCAGTCTGGTCGTGGGTGACATACATAGTGGTCACACCCATCCGACGCTGCATGGCCGCAATCTGAGTACGGGTTTGAACACGCAGCTTCGCGTCCAGGTTCGACAACGGCTCGTCCATCAGGAACACCTGCGGCTTGCGCACAATCGCACGCCCCATTGCCACACGCTGACGCTGACCACCGGACAGAGCCTTAGGCTTACGGTCCAGGAACTGAGTTAGATCCAGGGTCTTCGCAGCTTCTTCGACACGACGGTCAATCTCGTCCTTGTCCACACCAGCAATCTTGAGCGCGAAGCCCATGTTCTCGCGCACCGTCATATGCGGGTACAGGGCGTAGTTCTGGAAGACCATCGCAATATCGCGATCCTTAGGCGAGACATTGGTCACATCACGGTCACCAATGAAAATCTTGCCCTCATTGACCTCTTCCAGACCGGCAAGCATGCGCAGTGTTGTGGACTTACCACAACCGGAGGGGCCCACCAGAACCAGGAACTCGCCATCGGCAATTTCCAAGTTGAACTTGTCCACAGAAGGCTTCGTCGCACCAGGGTAAATGCGAGTGGCATCAGCAAAAGTCACAGTAGCCATGTGAATACAAACCTTTCATCGGCAGGTACGTGCCGAACGATCCGAGTGAAAGTAACCGCAGGAACAGCTCCTACGTATCTGCCTCACAAGCTTACCCTTAATCGAGCAGCCCCGTCACGAGCTCCGCAATCTTCGAGCGCTCCGAGCGCTTCAGCGTGATGTGTGCAAAAAGCTCGTTGCCCTTGAGTTTTTCAATCACCGCCTGCACGCCGTCATGGCGGCCGACGCGCAAGTTGTCACGCTGCGCCACATCGTGCGTAAGGATGACCCGGGAATTGCTACCAAGACGCGACAGCACCGTCAGCAGTACGTTGCGCTCCAGCGACTGTGCCTCATCGACAATCACGAAGCTGTCATGCAGGCTACGACCGCGAATGTGTGTCAGTGGCAGTACCTCCAGCATGTCGCGCGAGGCAATCTCATCCATCACGTTGTCTGAAACCAATCCCTCCAGGGTGTCGTAAACAGCCTGCGCCCACGGGTTCATCTTTTCGTCCTCACTACCTGGCAAGTAGCCAAGGTTCTGACCACCTACCGCGTAGAGCGGACGGAACACCACAATCCGGCGATGCAGTCCGCGCTCCAGCACCGACTCCAGTCCCGCGCACAGCGCAAGCGCCGACTTACCCGTACCGGCTCGGCCGCCGAGGGAAACAATCCCCACCGAGTCATCCAACAGCAGGTCAAGCGCCACACGCTGCTCCGCCGACCGCCCCTTCAGGCCAAACGCCTCCGTATCGCCCCGCACAAGCTTGACGACGCCCGGGGCGCTCACCCGTGCCAGCGCAGACTGGCTACCAGCGCTGAGCTGCACGCCGCAGTGCAGCGGCTGATCCTGGATCTGCTCGAGCTCAAGGAACCCATTGGCGAAGAGACGATCAATTTCCTCCGGGTCGACGTCTACTTCCACCATTCCCGAGTACCCAGTCAGAACGACGTCCTGGGCGCGGTAATCGTCGGCAGGCAAGCCGACCGCACCAGCCTTGACGCGAAGCGGAATGTCCTTGGTGACCAGCACGACATCATGTCCATCGTGCTGAAGATTAAGGGCGCAAGCGAGAATGCGGTGATCGTTTTCGGCGGTGCGGAAGCCTGCGGGAAGGATGGAGGGATCGGAGTGGTTGAGCTCAATATGCATAAACCCGCCAAGATCATTGGCGGGCACAGGCCGGTCCAGGTGGCCGTAGCGGTAACGCAGCTCTTCGAGGAAACGGAGCGCTTCTCGGGCGAACCACCCCAGCTCTGGGTGGTGGCGCTTGGCCTCCAACTCACTCACCACGACCAGCGGAAGCACAACTTGGTGCTCATCGAACTTCTTGGTGGCGTGGGGATCGGACAGCAGGACCGAGGTATCAAGCACGTAGGTACGCATGCCCTCAGGCTAAAAGTCAGAGGTAGAAATTACGTGGTTGTGAGATGAATGCTTGGTTATCAGATGAACCACAGTTGGTTACAGGCTCTAATCCTCAAGTTGAACCCTAAGGAACTGGCCGAGCACCGAGCACCACTGCCCGGCCACTCCACTGCCCTTTTAATGGCGACTAGTCGTTGCAATGGTGACTAGTCGTTGTGACGGATTTGGCGACCCAGCAACTTGTGGCGAAGCGGATCAACCGCCAAGGTCACAGCGCCAACTGATACAACTCCCACGAGATACGCCAGCGCAACAACAAGGGAGCGTTGACCAAACGTGATTTCGTTCGCAATCGGTCCGAACATGGTGGCTCCCAACAGCGCACCCATGACAAAGCCGAAGATACTGGTCGCAAGCATGGGAAAGAATGTCTGCTTGAAAGTGACCGTGCGGTGGAAGTTGATTGGCGTCCCGATGAAGTCCAGCGCCTTTGTCAGCGATGCCTCTTCATAGACGGCTGAGGCCTGAGTCAGAAGCGTTGACACCAGCAGCAGAATGAAACCGATTACGAAAGTGATAGTCACACCGGTTGCAATATCGTGCGCGAATGTGACATCTGCAACCTCTTCAATCTTGTCTTCGCCAGGCACCATCATTGTGTAGCCAAGCAGCAGAGACAGGAAGGCCATGGAACTTACTCGACGCCACGATTCCTTAGCGTTAGTCGCTACTCGTCGCGTCGCCACAAAATCACTTGAAGTACCGAAGAAGCTGGAGATGCGGGCAACAAGCTGGATAAAGAAAGGCGCCACCAGGCCAATTGCCCAGACCATCAGGTACATCATCGCTGCGACACCAAGCGTGGCCGTGACGGTCCCACCCGCGATATTGGAGTTGGCAACCACGTACAGGACACCCGCACCGATGACAACGGCCACAATCATGCGCCACGCCTTCATCGACTTGGGCACTTCTTTACGGCTAACGCCGAGTGGTGAAATCATCACCCTTCGCAAACCAACCACAGCCGCATAGAGCGCGAGGATTACCACGGCAACCCAGACCAGCGGGTAGCCCCACCAGGGCAGCAACATGTCCCAGGTATCCAGGTAGTCATTGTCGAACTTGATTATCGCCCAGAATGGCGCAGTGGCCACCGACAACAACGTGCCCACCACAAGCCCAACAGCTGCCAATACAAGGGTCTCGATAATCACCATGCGCGTAACTGCCCCGTTAGACAGACCAATCAAGCGCAGAGTTGCCAACCGCTGCTCACGTCCTGCAGCGCCAAGCACCGCCGACTGTGCCACGAGCGAAACCATTGCCGGAATCACAAAAACACAGGCCACGAGGGCCAGCTGCAGGTACATCTCGCCCTGACCTTGATTCATGTAATCCTCGGGCGTTGGGTTCGGCGGCAACTGTGGCTCAGCCTGCCAACGGCGGTAAAACATCGCCGTGCCACCGACGACGACCAACGCCAACCAGGTACTCACGGTCATAGCTACCACGGACAGTGCGGACAACCAGCCGTTTCCCGAATGCGATTCACGCCCGGCGCGCTGCAGCCGCGTGCTCAAGTCCGCTAGTGCGCCGGTACGAATTCTCTGGGGTTTTGGTGCTTCAGTTACGGTGCTCACTTTGTAACCTCCGCTCCTGCCAGCATGCGGTCGTCGTGAATCAGGCCATCGCGGATCTCCACACGTCGACGACACCAGTCGGCCACCTTCACATCGTGCGTGACCATCACCAATGTCGTGCCAGTCTGCTCCACCAACGCGGTGAGCTGCTGCATGACCTCATGGCCTGTGGACTGGTCCAGCGCGCCAGTCGGCTCATCGGCGAAGATGACACCTGGCTCGCCGGCCATCGCGCGGGCAATTGCCACACGTTGTGCTTGACCGCCGGACATCTGTCCTGGGCGACGGCGCGTGAGGTCCTTGAGCCCCAGGCGGTTGAGGACATCGTCGGCAAGCGCGAGTGACTTCGAGCGCTTCTTGCCCTGCAGAATCATTGGCAGAGCAACGTTTTCCCTGGCAGTCAGCTCGGGAAGGAGCTGGCCATCTTGGAAAACGAAGCCGAAGTCGTGCAGGCGGAGGGCGGAGCGGTCGGCGTCGGAAAGCGAACTGATCTTTGTGTCACCGAAGATGACGTCGCCGTCGTCCGGTAGCAAAACGCCGGACATGCAGTGCAGCAGCGTGGACTTACCAGAACCTGACGGTCCCATGACTGCAACCGTTTCGCCGGGCTCAATGGTCAGCGAAATGCCGGTGAGAACGGGAGCGGAATTGTAGGACTTAGTGATGTCACGAATACAAAGTCGTGCGTTTCTTGGGCTGTTGTTGTCTGTCATGGCACTCATTTCACTCGCACGGAGGCGATTTCAACACCGTGCCCACTTTCCTTTTGCGGTAGTGCTAGGTCTACTATGCCGGAAATTAATTCCTCCGCAGACAGAGCTTTCGTACCATAGGAAACTATGGAGCTGAAGGATTATTTCCGCAAATATATCGGCGCGAACCGCCGCGAAAAAGCGCATAAACGCAGCTACGAGGAATCCGCCGCCGCTCGCATCGCCGAACTTACCGCTTCACGACGAACAATTGCCGAAGCCTTCGAGATTGAACGTCGCCGCATTGAAAATGACCTCCACGACGGAGCTCAGCAATACATTGTTGCGGCTTCAATGAAATTGGGACTTGCAGAATTGGAGGCATCCAATACTGGCAATGAGGAACTAATGCAGCTCCTCGCGGAAACTCGCGGCCATTTGGAGGATGGATTACGCGCTTTGCGGCGAACAGTCCACGGAATTCACCCGCAGGTGTTGCGTGATCGCGGTCTGCAAGCGGCTGTGGAAGAGATTGCTGAAGGGTACGGCCCTCACGTTGTTGTGCACACTCCCTATCCCCTGCCGGAATTGGAAGAAAGTGTGCTCGCCGCGGCGTATTTTTTCTGTGCAGAAGTGCTGACTAATGCGGCGAAATATGCGCCGAATGCTCCTGTTTCTGTGCTGCTCACCTCAGATCAAACACTGAATATTTCAATTACGGACCAAGGCCCAGGCGGGGCAAAATTGGGACGTGGATTGCGGGGCATGAAAGAGCGTCTAGCCACTTTCGACGGTGCAATGACCATGCACTCTCCCGAAGGTGGGCCAACGCAGGTAATAGCCAGAATTCCTTTGATGTTGAACCGCTGGGAATCGGGCATTGGAGAAATGGAAGGCATGGAAATGGAAAACGTGGAAATGAAAGGTGCGGAGAAGAAATGAAAATTGTCATTGCGGATGACTCGGCACTCCTGCGGGAGGGGGTCGCGGGGCTCGTCGAAAAGCGTGGACATGAAGTGATTGCGATGGTCGACACTGCCCACGGCCTGGTGGCGGACATCGATGACCGTTTTGATGACACGGGCGAGCTGCCAGATCTGGTGATAACCGATGTGCGCATGCCTCCAAAGATGAGCGATGACGGCCTGCGGGCGGCGGTCGAGTTGCGCGAGCGCTATCCGCAGCTGAATGTGATGGTGCTGTCGCAGTATGTGGCGCCGGCGTATGCGCGTGAGTTGTTCTCGCCGGGCGGTGCTGGGGGTAGTGCTGGGGTTGGTACTGGGGTTGGCTCGAGTGGCAGCAGCTCGAGTGGCGGGACTGGATATCTGCTCAAAGACCGCGTTGGCCAGGTGTTGGACTTCTTGGGTTCGCTCGAAGTCGTCGCCGGTGGTGGCGTGGTGATTGACCCAGATGTAGCGACGGCATTGATGCAGTCCGGTAAATCGGGGCTAGCCAGTTTAACGGCGCGCGAGCGCGAAGTGCTCGAGCTGATGGCACGCGGCAAGTCCAATAAGCAGATTGCCGACGACCTCGTGCTTTCCGGGGCGGCAGTGGCGAAACACGTGTCCAACATTTTTATGAAGCTGCATCTGGAGCCCGGTGAGGAAAACCGCCGCGTGCGGGCAATTTTGGAATTTCTCACGGCGACATCGGGGCAGATTTAGGGTCGGCAGCAATCGCATCTCTCACAAAGTCGATGAAAAAATAAGTGTTGATTGTGGCACGAGTCACAATTTAAAGTTGGCACATACGCTTGTTGTTTCCCTATCGAAAGGACGTGTCTACATGACTGTTTACGCCAACCCCGGCACCCCCGATGCGATCTTCACGTACAAGGAGCAGTACGAGAATTTCATCGGCGGTAAGTGGACACCTCCAGTAGACGGGCAATACATGGACAACTCCACCCCGGTTACGGGCGAGGTTTTCTGCCGGGTTCCGCGGTCTAACGAGAAAGACATTGAGCTCGCCCTCGACGCCGCACACAAAGCGAAGGACTCCTGGGCCTCGGTTCCTGCGGCCGAGCGGGCGCTGATCCTCCACCGCATCGCGGACCGTATAGAGGAAAACCTTGAGAAGATTGCCGTCGCCGAGACCTGGGAGAACGGCAAGGCCATCCGCGAGACCCTCGCCGCTGACATCCCGCTCGCAATCGACCACTTCCGCTACTTCGCCGGCGCCACCCGCACGCAGGAGGGGCGCATCTCGCAGATCGACGACAACACGGTCGCCTACCACTTCCACGAGCCACTCGGCGTCGTCGGCCAGATCATCCCGTGGAACTTCCCCCTCCTGATGGCCGCATGGAAGATCGCCCCGGCCCTCGCCGCCGGCAACTGCATCGTGCTCAAGCCTGCAGAGCAGACCCCCGCGTCGATTCTCATGCTCACCGAGATCATCGCCGATCTACTTCCGGACGGCGTCCTCAACATCGTCAATGGCCTCGGCACCGAAGCCGGTGCTGCGCTGACCGCAAGCGACCGAATCTCCAAGATTGCGTTCACCGGATCGACTGCCGTTGGCCAGGTAATCAACAAGGCAGTGTCCGACAAGATTATTCCAATCACGCTGGAGCTCGGCGGCAAGTCCCCATCCATCTTCTTCCCCGACGTCATGGATGCCGACGACGCGTTCCGTGAGAAGTGCATCGAGGGCCTGGCCATGTTCGCGCTGAACCAGGGCGAGGTCTGCACCTGCCCGTCGCGAGCCCTGGTCCACGAAGACATCGCTGATGAGTTCCTGAAGCTCGCGGTCGAGCGCGTCAAGCAGATTAAGACCGGCAACCCGCTGGATACGTCGGTACAGATGGGTGCCCAGGCGTCCCAGGAGCAGCTGGACAAAATCTCCGGATACTTGGAGTCCGGGCCGACGGAGGGCGCGGAGGTTCTCACCGGCGGCAACGTCGCCAAGCTCGAAGGGCTGGAGGGAGGCTACTACGTCGAGCCGACCATCTTTAAAGGCAACAACTCGATGCGTTTCTTCCGTGAGGAGATCTTCGGCCCGGTCCTGGCCGTGACAACCTTCAAGACTCTGGACGAGGCTCTCGAGATTGCCAACGACACTATCTACGGTCTTGGCGCCGGCGTGTGGAGCCGCAACCAGAACAACGCCTACCGCGCTGCCCGCGGTATCCAGGCTGGCCGCGTATGGGTGAATAACTACCACAGCTACCCTGCTCACGCAGCCTTCGGCGGTTACAAGCAGTCCGGTATCGGCCGCGAGAATCACTTGATGATGCTCGAGCACTACCAGGAGACCAAGTGCATGCTCGTCTCTTACGACGAGAACCCGACTGGCCTGTTCTAAGAATCCGACCCCTTGGGGTTAGGCGATCTGTCGATTCCGATTCACGTCCGATGAAGGTGTCGACAATCGCCTCTACCCCCAAAAAAACGCCCTCCGCGCCTGGCAGGTTACGATGGTCGGCCTTAACCTGACGCACCAGGCGCTGGCGACTCCAAAGTTAGAGGCCTAACTCACGGCCGCCAGCTAGGCCTCTCTTTCTTTCTTCACTTGCCGGTACCACCTACGCATCCGATTAATCGCGGCACTGGCGGCCCATCCGCCGAGAAATAGTAGCGGGATGTAAAAGAACACAACATAGGCGACGACCATGCCGTCCTGGCCATCGAGCGGCGTGGTGAGAAATAGGAATGCCAGATCGCCAAGCGCGGCAATTCCTGCGCCGGTAGCTGCTGCGACAATGCTCCGCGCGCTGGTCATCCCCCGAGCCAACGACCCATCACCGGCGAAAACGGCTATTGCTCCGACCAGCATTACTGAGACCAGCATGGACACAATCCACGACGCAATTCCTTCGTCGTAGGCGAGGTTGGGCTCCGGCAAGATTAGCCCACCTAAAACACTCCACGCGACCGCGGCGAAAAAGGACGCCAGCAAGGGGCGAGTTATACTGTCGAGCCTCATGCGTCCCAGGTTACGTGAGATGACCTCCAAAAATGCTGGATCTCCCCTCCTCAGTGGAGAATCGAGTCACGCCCGCAAGAGCAAAAATCCCCCGACCATAGAGTGGGTTAAGTAGCAAAACTGACAACCCCGAAAAATTATGGGCTGCAAATGTGAAACTGTGTGAGTTTATGACACTTTCAGGCCATTTTTCGAGCCATTTTTGACATAAACGCAGTCAGTAACTCGCACTGGGGTAAGTGGCGAAAGGTGCCCACCGGCGACGCACCGACCAGACACGCTTTTCTTTACCTAC